>CAZAMX010000019.1:0-16436 GCA_964486095.1 uncultured Acetatifactor sp.
GTGCGATCCTTTGTAAATGCTTGGCAGTATAATAGGCATCGCCAAAGGCCCTGTGAAAGGGAATGTCCTTCTCGATCCCCAGCTTGTCCACCGCATATTCCAGAGCGCGCCTTGATTTCCCGTCCTCGTAGGCAAGACTGAATAACTTCTGCACATCCAAAAAGGCTATCGGCCCATCTGACATTGGTGTCATACCATAAAACTGCATGTTTTTCTGCAGTTCCGTCAAGTCCATTGCACCCCATGTACAAAAAAGATATTTATCCGAACCACACCACTGCCGGAAATCCTCTGCCACCTTTGTAAAGGGATCGCCCCGCTGAAGCTCCTGCATCTCAAGATGAACCAGTCTGCTCGTGATCTGATTCATCTCCTTGTACACCTCAGGCTTTACAAGACGGCTGAATTCATGTATCATGACATATGCGTCATTTAGCATGACAGCCCCTATTTCAATGATTTCAAAGGCTAGCTCCGGCATTTCCTCCGTGTCGATTTTACTTTGGTTCCATTCCAGATCCAATACAATATAATTCATCCGTACTCATCCTTTTCACACTTTCAAACACCCAGCCTCTGCCGCCAAGCGAAAACTGCCGCAGGCAGTTAGATTTTCTTCTCACACTTCCAAACATGCCGCTTCAGCGGCACAAGCAATCCGTGAAGAACGCCGTTCTTGCGTTCTTCAGTGTGAAGCTTTAGATTTTCTTAGGCAGCGTCTTTCAGATACCTTAGAAAATCTCTTCACACTTGTATCTGCTCTCAATCCAGGTACGCGCCAGCGAAATCCAGGAGGTGCATTCCGCCTGAACGGCACTGCCGTCCCGATGCCCGGTCAAACGGCTGGCAAGGCTCAAGCCATGTCCGCCCACCGGATACATATGAAACTCCGTGGCAACTCCCGCCCTGCGCAATGCGCTCACCAGAAACAGGGAATTTTCCACCGGCACGGCCTCATCCGTAAAGGTATGCCAGATAAAAGCCGGGGGCGTGTCCTTTGTCACTCTTGTTTCCAGTGAAAGTTTTGACAAAAGGCTGTCGGCATCCGTCAAGCGCGCTATCGCCCCTTCCTCCGGTCCCAGCAGGTTTTCAAAGGAGCCTCTGTGAGCAAACTCACCTGCGGTAATGACAGGGTAGCAGAGAATCATACCGTCCGGACGCAATATTCTCTGATCCTTCCGGGCAAGCCCCAACGCTTCGGAAAGAAATTCCTCCTGCCACAGCGTACCCAGACTGGCCGCCAAATGGCCGCCTGCGGAGCAGCCCAGGACAATGACCCCTTCCGGCTCCACATGCCACTGCTCCCCATGCTCCCGAATCAGGGCCATGGCAGCGGCAAGCTCCGTCAGAGCTGTCGGGTACCTGGCCGGGGCACAGGAATATTTTAATACTGCCGCATGACAGCCAAATGACAGAAACTGCAGAGCAAGCGCCTCCCCTTCCCTGGGGGAGGTATAGGCATAGGCACCCCCGGGGCAGATCAGTACTAAGGGACGTCTGTCAATACCTACTTCTTCATAATGATCCTGAATATAGGTGATCAGCCGGGTATCCGGCAGCGATCCCTGCACTTGTATGGGAAATTCCTGATTTATCATATTAATACCATGCCTTTCCGCAACCTGCGAATTCTTCTTTTTCTTTTCTTAATATGCCCTGCCCCAGTATACCATCTTTTTGGCAGGCTTTCCACAGCAGACGCAGGTATCTGCAATATGCTCCTGGGCAAAAGGCATATTACGGCTGGTGACGCTTAATTTTTCTTTAATCTTGTCCTCGCACTCCTGCTCACCGCACCACATGGCCTTCACGAAGCCGGACTTCTCGCTAAACAGCCTCTCAAACTCATCCATATCCGCCGCAGTATAGGTATGCTCTTCCAGATGTTTTCTGGCTCTTTCCAGCATCTGACGCTGAATTGTCTCCAGCAGATGCCCGACTGTCTCTTCCAGCTCTTCCAGCCTGACTTCCATCTTTTCCCTGGTGTCCCGCCTGCAGATGACGCACTTGCCTGCCTCCATATCCTTAGGCCCGATCTCCACGCGGATAGGATACCCTCTCATCTCTGCCTCGGCAAACTTGTAGCCCGGTGACTTTTCACTGTCATCCACCTTCACCCGGTACTCTTTTTTGAGTCTGTCACGAAGCTCATATGCCTTCTCTAAAACCCCTTCCTTCTTCTGCTGAATAGGAATGACACATACCTGAACAGGCGCTACCCTGGGAGGTAATACCAGCCCCTCATTGTCCCCATGCACCATAATCAACGCGCCAATCAGACGGGTGGTTGCCCCCCAGGAGGTCTGGTGTACATATTTTAAGGTGTTGTCTTTATCCGCAAACTGAACGCCAAAGGCCCTTGCGAAGCCGTCGCCGAAATTATGGCTGGTAGCGGACTGCAAAGCCTTCCCATCGTGCATCAGGGCCTCGATACTGTAGGTGGCCTGGGCTCCCGCGAACTTTTCCTTCTCGGTCTTCTGACCTTTGATTACGGGAATGGCCAGCACCTGCTCGCAAAAATCCGCATATATATCCAGCATTTGAATGGTCCGCGCTTCCGCTTCTTCGGCAGTGGCATGAGCAGTATGGCCCTCCTGCCATAAAAACTCTCTGGAACGCAGGAAGGGTCTGGTCTCCTTCTCCCAGCGGACCACGGAACACCACTGGTTATAAACTCTGGGCAGATCTCTGTAGGAATGAATGTCATTTTTATAAAAATCGCAGAATAAGGTCTCGGAGGTGGGGCGGACGCAGAGCCGTTCCTGCAAAGGCTGCAGGCCGCCATGGGTCACCCAGGCAACCTCCGGCGCAAAGCCCTCCACATGATCCTTTTCTTTTTCCAGCAGGGATTCCGGAATGAACATGGGCAGATATACATTCTCCACTCCCACCTCCTTGAACATGGCGTCCATCTGTTTCTGCATCAATTCCCAGATCGCATATCCTGCGGGCTTGATCACCATACACCCCTTAACCGAGGTATAATCGCAAAGCTCCGCCTTTTTCACTACATCCGTATACCATTGAGCGAAATCTACCTCCATGGAGGTAATCTCCTGTACCATTTTGTTTGCTGCGTCTTTTCCTTCTTTTCCCATTTTCTTTTCCCTCTCCTTCCGCCGTACAAACGGCTTACTGAATTGCTCTTCCGTTTCCATTTGCAAACCATTTCCGCCTGCCGGTCCACGAGTCAATCGCTTTCAAACAGCCTCATCGTCCGCCTGTCAGAAAATCTGTACCTAAAAAACGCCGGGCTTCCAGCCCCACATAGGGACCGAAGGCTCGGCGATACCACCCTGATTGATGCCCAGGCATCCATCTCATCTGCCGCTAACGCCGGCTTACGCCGCATTTCATGTCTGTACCGTTTCCCGCTGATCTCCATGTCACGGTTTCACCGTAACTCAACCTATGGGCCGCTTCTCCGCCCGCATACGATCTTTACAAATCAACGAACCTATCCCATGCTTGCATGCGATACTTACATTTCATACGAAACTCCGAGGCAGGTTCCGGGCTCTTCCGCATAAAGGCCTCTCAGCCGCGTCCGCCGCCATGCTCTGCACGGCTGCGTCGCCACGCCCTCTCTCTGGAATGCTTTCAAGCCTGTACTAACCCTCTTCACGGTCTTTAACTATGGGCTAATTGTAGTGCAGGTATCCGGTATTTGTCAAGCGGTTTTCAATACAAATGTCCTGAGAATTCTTTTATCCGGTATCAGTTCAAACACCAACCTGACAGCGACAGACGACCGTCATTCGAAAAAACACTTGCACTTTCCTCCAAAAAACAGTACAATGATTTATATTCCTTATTATTGCATCCTGCGGCTTCGGAATTTCAGAAAATCAACGGCAAATCGCTGCATTTACAATTTTTTATACCTAATATGTAACTTATTCCGTTCCACATATTGTTTTTCCTTCAGCAACTGCCCACAGGCAAGTCATTTTTTTCTTACAAAATTCATTCTTAAATCATGATATGAATGGCCATTCGGCCGCTTTCCGCCGTAAATAAGGTTATTATACCATAAACAAAAGTGAGGCTTTTCATGAACGACAATACTAGAATCCCCATCAACACAAATACCAGGACTAGCACAAATACCAAGCATACAGGCAATGCTGACACCGACAACCGTACTGGTACTAATACAAACGCCGGAAATACTGATGCCGCCACAAATGCGAACATCCAAGGCCTTCCCAGTGTCAATGACGGCGCCGATCCCACAGTCGTCCTCCGTGGCGATCTGAAAGCCCATTTGAGCATGCAATCCCCGGCATGGACCCTCTCCAGATACGTTCATACATTTCAGGCGATGCAATCACAATATTCTGCGGAAACGGCGCAAATCCCACCCCGTCTCCGTACATCAGCCTCAGACGGCTTTCAATATTGCCGATACCGTAACCTGATCCTGACTGATCAAACACTTTATTCACTTCATCCAACGGCATCCGACATATCTGATTTATTTTATAAATTTGCTCCGGCGTCAGAGACCCTTCCGAATTTCTGACTCTGACCTTTTAAAAATCATAGACATATGTTAAAAAATTCCCCGCAGCATCCCCGCAAAACAGACCACTGTTGCTGGAAAGGTTGCAGCATACAGTCCGCAAAATTCTTTAAAGCTTAAGTTTTCCGCCGCGCTCAAATTTAGCATCAGCGAAAACAATGCCACCCTGCTACAGTACTTCTTCTTTCTGCAGCAGGCAATATGTAATCGGACAGGCAAGAATAGAACCTGTCATGAATAACTGCCGGATGATACTTCCCCAGGAAGATTTTCTGGCAGTATTCGTCTGTCACCTGTTACTCGATTACAGAGGTTGTCTGAACGGTTACTTCTGTAAACTACCGCCGGCCTGCGGCCCTTGACGATTCACAACCATGCCGATATAATATAAAGAACTGCTTACGCAAAGGAAACGCCGCCCCTGAGGGGCGGCAAATACGGGGAAACAGAAAGGACCAGTGAATCATGTACCTGATACTTCATTATATGAAAGAACACTGGAAGCGGATCGGCTGCGGCGTGTCCTTAAAAACCCTGGCCGCGCTGGGTGAATTGACGATCCCCTATATTTTGGAACATATTATTGATGATGTGGTGCCCACAAAAAATGTCGCCATGGTGTTTGCCTGGGGCATTGCCATGATCGGCGCCGCCTTTTTGGTGCGCACCTTAAACATCCAGGCGAATCATCGGGCTGCCGCCACCGGACGGGACTGCATCAGAACCTTGCGGTATGACCTGTTTCAGAAAACGGTCAATCTCTCCGGCGCCCAGTTTGACCGCTTCGGGCTTCCCTCCTTGACATCACGCATGACCTCAGACTCCTATAATGTGCAAAACTTTATTGTCTCCATACAGGCCATGGGCATCCGTGCCCCCATCATGCTGCTGGGCGGCATCATCGTCACCATGACCATGGATCAGGCATTGTCAGGCATTCTCTGCATCATGGTTCCCGTTCTGGGCATTATCATTTACGCCGTAACACGACACGGAATCCCTTTATATGACAAGGTTCAGCGAGGTGTGGACGGTATTGTACGGGTTATGCGGGAAAATATCACGGGGATCCGGGTAGTCAAGGCTCTTTCCAAGGAAGAATATGAGAAGAAACGTTTTGACGAAGCAAACCGCATCATGACCGACGCAGATATTAAAGCCGGCGTGACCATGGCTATGCCAGGCCCCATCATGCAGCTGTTTTTAAACATAGGCCTTACCCTGGTAGTCATTGTAGGCGCCAGGCGGGTCAACAGCGGCATCATTGCCCCTGGTGTCATCCTTGCTTTTCTGACTTATTTTAACATGATTCTGCAGGGTGTCATGGGACTGAACCGTATCTTTATGATGATGTCAAAGGCAACTGCCTCCGCAGACCGCATCCGCTTGATCCTGGAGGCAGATGAGGATCAGCCGGTTCTTCCCTTTCGGGAGGAAGACAGTCTTGATACCGACGCCCATATTTTCTTTGATCATGTAAGCTTTGCCTATCATGAGACCTCCGAAAACCAAGCCTCTCAGCAATTTGCAGGCGAAACCCAGGAAAAGTGTCTGTCAGACATCTGTTTTAAGGTCGGACGCGGAGAATCCCTGGGAATCATCGGAGCCACAGGCAGCGGAAAAACTACCATCTTAAATTTACTGATGCGTTTTTACGACTGTAATGAGGGCGGTATTTACATAGACGGACGGGATGTGCGCACCTATGAGAAAAGTAAGCTTCGCCAAAAATTCGGCGTAGCGCTGCAAAACGATACCATTTTTAACGACACCATGCTGCAGAATATTTGTCTTTGGCGGGAGGTGTCCGAGGCTCAGGCTGCCCATGCTGCAGAAACCGCAAATCTGGCCTCCTTTATCGAAGGACTTGAGGGAAAATATGAATATATGGCGGACATCAAGGGCGCGAACCTGAGCGGCGGTCAAAAGCAGCGAACTTTGATTGCAAGAGCCGTGGTCGGCAATCCTGAAATCCTGATACTGGATGATTCCTCCAGCGCTCTGGACTACAGAACGGACGCGGCTCTGCGAAAGTCCATACAGCAGGACTTAAGCGGCACTACATTAATTATGGTTGCCCAAAGAGTCAGCTCCGTCATGAATCTGACAAATATTCTGGTACTGGAAGAGGGCCGGATCATCGGATACGGAAGTCATGCCCACCTGATGGAGCACTGCCCCGTCTACCGGGACATCTGTAAGGCGCAGATGAACTGATCCGGCAATGGAGAAGGCCCCGGGAAGTAAGTAAATGCAAAAAAGGAGAACAACATGCCGCCAAAAGGACAACGAGATACCAAAAAAGAAAAGCCCCGTGACGCCAAGGGAACCCTTTTACGCATCTGGCGCTATATTACCCGTTTCCGGGTGCTGATGATCCTCATCGCTCTCATGTGTATTGCCAGCAATCTGCTGGCGCTGGTGGGCCCCTCCCTGGCCGGGCAGGCGATTAATGAAGCCGCCGCAGGCGCAGGAAAGGTGAATTTCCAAAGAGTCTGGTATTATGCAAGGCTGATGCTGCTGTTTTATGTCAGCTCTTCCGTCCTGACTCTGCTCATCAATTTCCTGATGATGAAGGTGGGGCGGAATATTGCCAGACAGATGCGCTCGGATGTATTTTACAAGCTGATGAAGCTGCCCGTAAACTATTTTGACCGCAATGCTGCCGGGGACATTATCAGCCGTGTGTCCTACGACATCGACGTACTCAGCACCAGTATTTCCACGGATATTGTACAAATCATGACCAGTCTGATTACCGTTGCAGGCTCCCTGCTCATGATGATTTGGATCAGTCCGCTTTTGTCACTGATGGTGCTGATTACCATTCCTTTGTCCGTTTTCTACACCCGCTACATGGGTAAAAAGACCCGTCCCCTTTTTGCCAGGCGGTCTGCGGCCTACGGAAAGATGAACGGCTATGTGGAAGAAATGTTCTCCGGCGAGAAAACTATTCAGGCTTACGCAAGGGAGGATGCCGTCCTGCACAAATTTGATAACATTAATCAGGAAGCCTCAGAAGCCTTTTACTGGGCCAACCACTACGGTATGACCATCGGCCCCACCATGAACTCCATTAATAATCTGGGGCTGGCTCTGCTGGGCATGTTTGGATCCATCCTATATTTAAAGGATCTTGTAAGCCTTGCCCAGATCTCATCCTTTGTCCTGTATTCCCGGAAATTTTCCGGTCCCATCAATGAAATTGCCAATATCATCAATGAGATCTATTCAGCTCTGGCTGCCGCAGAAAGAGTTTTCCGGCTGCTGGACGAAACGGAAGAGACGAAAGATGTCGAAAATGCAGGAAAACTTGCAAATGTAAGGGGAAATGTGGAAATTAAAAACGTATCCTTCGGATATGTGCCGGAAAAAATCATCCTTCATGATTTTAACTTAAAGGCAGATGCAGGAAAACTGATCGCTATCGTTGGCCCTACCGGCGCCGGGAAAACAACTGTTATTAATCTTTTGATGCGCTTTTATGACGTGAATGCCGGCGAGATTCTCGTGGACGGGCAGGAGATCCGCTCCTTGACCAGGGAAAGCCTGCGGCGGGCATATGCCATGGTTTTGCAGGATACCTGGCTTTTTAACGGAACCATTTACGAAAATATTGCCTATGGCAAGGAGAATGCCACCAGGGACGAGGTGGTGGCCGCAGCCAAAGCCGCACGGATACACCATTATATCATGCAGCTGCCGGAGGGCTATGACACCGTGATCAGCGAGGACGGCGGCAACATTTCCAAGGGCCAGAAGCAGATGCTGACCATTGCCAGAGCCATGCTGTATGACGCAAGGATGCTGATTTTAGACGAGGCAACCTCAAATGTGGATACCGGAACGGAGCGCCGGATCCAGGCAGCAATGCGGGAGTTGATGAAGGATAAAACCTGCTTTGTTATTGCTCACCGCCTGTCCACCATCCAAAACGCGGACCTGATCCTTGTGGTAAACGGCGGCAATATCGTGGAGCAGGGCACTCACTTAGAACTGATGGAAAAGCGGGGCTTTTATTACAAGCTGTATAACTCTCAATTTGAGTAAGTCGGCATTATCACGAAAACCTTTCCATACCCATGCGCGGTCAAAGCATAATAATCCCCGGCTATACCATATTATAGGTACCGCCGGGCGTCTTTTATTTTTACCTTATAAACCTTTATTTCACCCGTTATCCTCTCAGCTTTTTTACTGCCTTTTCCGGGATCAGACAGCTTCCGTGTTCCTTCAGCTGCAGTATCCGGGCTTCCTCCGCCGCATACAGCGCCGCAAACTCCAGCGCCTGAATACAGGCTCTGCTGTAGCGCTCATAAGCAGCATGCCCTTTTTGTAAATGCAGATAATAGAGCCCTTCCCATTCATACAGTACACTGTCCACGCGCAGATTGCCGGGAAGCGCGGCAGCATAAGCCATCACATTGGCAAGACTGGAAAATACAAATACCGCTTCCTCCGGCCTGGGAGCAGGCTCCTGGCTTTCTCCGCCTGCCTGAGCGGGCATCTGCTCAGCAGCCTCCCTGGTCTTTTGCAAAATACGTTTCATTTCCTTTAAGCATTCGATCAGCTGGCTGCTGTCATTAACGTCCGGATCCTTGTCTGAAAATGTAAGAACAAGACCCTGATCCGCCACCATCATGATCTGCAGATCAAAGGCAAACTTAGGAGGCGTATAACCTACTTCCTCCGCAGCATGCTCGATAATCTCCTGCACCACTTCTCTTGCTTTCTCACTGCGCATGACAAAATCCTTGTAGTCAATTTCGTACTCTTCCAATTCCTCATTGGACAAAAAGCATTTTACTGTTTTTTCATCTATACGCTCTATTTTCATTTTTACACCTACATCTTACATCTTAAAGAACTTCATTTCCTCGTTCAACGATACGGAAATATCCTTCAGCTTTGTTGCTTCCTCGGACAACAGATTGATAGTAGCGTTCAGCTCCTGCATGGACGCTGTAGTCTCTTCCGCCGAAGCCGCATTTTCTTCGGAAATTGCGGACAGGTTGGAAATAACATCAATGACCGAAGCCCTTGCACTGTTGCAGGAATCCGCACATACACGAATCTGCTGGGTTCCCTCTCTGGAAACATCGATTCCGGTGCTTACCTCTCCGAATTTTTCCTTTGTGTCGTTCAGCTTTTCCTGCTGCTCACGCATCAGGACTTCCGCTTCCTTCATTTCATCCATGGTTCGCTGAGACTCGCTGATCAGGTTGCCGATGATCTGCTGAATCTCCACAGCAGCGTCATTGGACTGGACTGCCAGCTTCTGTATCTCGGTGGCAACCACTGCAAAGCCTCTTCCTGCTTCTCCCGCTCTCGCCGATTCAATGGAAGCGTTCAGGGACAGCAGGTTGGTTTGGGAAGCAATGGAAGTAATCAGCTCCGTAGCCATGCTGATTTGCTTGATGGATTCGTCGGTAAGACGAATCTGATTGCCAATATTGCTGATAGCGCTTGCGGTACGGTCATTGGATGCGCTCAGATTCAGCATGGTTTCCGTTGAAGTATTCCCCGCTCTGCTCATGGCATCTGAGGCCTCCGTCAGGTTTCCTACATTATCGACGATCTCTTCGATCACCTCTCCCATCGCCACGATCTCGCTGGAAGCGTTCTGAATTTCTTCCGCCTGGGATACGGCGCCCTTGGAGATCTCTTCCACGGCGCGGCTCACATCATCCGTCGTATTACTGCACTGCTTTGCCATATCCTCCAGCCCGTTTCCGGCCTCAAACAGGGTATTTGCGGACTTCTGCAGATTACCCACAATTTTGTTCAGCTCATCCTTCAAGCCCTTAACCGCTCTGGCCATGTCTCCGATCTCGTCGCCACGTCCCAGTATTTTTGCATCCACCTTAGCGCCCAGATCGCCGGAGGCCAGAACCTCCACTACATCCTTGGCCTTCACAATGGCGTTTGACATATGTACCGCCTCAAAGATAGCCAATACACATACGATAATCAGCATCACAAGGCTGATGGCAATAAAAGCGCCTACCTTGGAATTGATAAATTCATCTACATCCGTCAGCGGCATTCCGGCAAACACAACGCCGATCACCTTGCCGGAAGCATCCTCCAGCGGAATATAAACGGCCACATAATCCAAACCGTTAATAACGATGTCCGTGGTCTCATACTTCTCACCCCTCTGTACCGCTGCCCAGACTTCATCGGAGATGTCCGTCCCCAGAATGCGCTCACCGGTTTTGCTGTCCCTCAGGGAGGTCAGCCTCCTGGTCTTGCCGTAGCAGATGGTTACATCCGCGTCGCTGCCTTCTACATAGCTGTCAATCTCATCCATTAAAGCGGTGAGATTCTCTTCGCCCTTCCAAAGCTGCTGGTTTTCATCCAGATGCCAGTCGCCGGTCATCGTAGCGTAGGAAGACTTAAAAGACTGTGCCAGCATGCTCAAGCCCTGCAGCGCCTCCGTATGCAGCCCGCTGGTAAGCGAATATTTTGCATAAAACATCAGCACTACCGAAATCACCAATGTCGGCAGAGCAATCATGGCAATCAGCATCACCCGTACACTAATCCGTTTCTTTCCCTCCATGTTCCCCTGTTCCCTCTCTTCTGTTTTTAGTCGTTTCCTGCATTAAAGCGGAATAAGTATATTTATTTTATCACTGTCCCGCCAAAAGTGCAATTATATAATCGCAAAATTCATACAAAAATTGCTGTCAAAAATATACAGCCTAAAATTCTGACATTTCCGAGGCTGCCTTTCCGGCAGGAAAAATCCATACTTCCCGCAGGAAATACGGTTTCTCCCGCTGCCGGCGCAGTGCCCAATCTTTGCTCATTTAGGCCGGTGGACGGTCGATGCCCCAGCCTACCTAATTCATCCCGCTGATAAAATAAAACCCTGCGAAATTAGATGCAGCTTCGCAGGGTTATATCTTATTTAATAATCAATACCGTAGACGTCTCATTAATATGTCCCAGATATGCTTCCCCTCCGGTAGAAAAACCAATGCTGGCGTATTTTCCCCAAAGCGCACAATAATCTGCCGTCAGCTTTTTATTCAGCATCTCAAAGGTGCGGTACAGGCAGTTGAAGTTAATCACTCCCGCAGGCTCATATGTAATGGTATTCTCCAGGGCCTGCCTGGTATCCGCAACAATATCTCCTATTTTCAGCACATTAATTTCCGCGCCTTCCGGAAGTCCGCAATGCAGGGTAATACCACCGTCCTGGATCTGGTTAAAGGTACGCACGAATATCTCGCCGTCCGCCACAATTCCCAGCGGGTTGGAAACAAAGTAGTTCTGGATTTCATCCACTGGAACTCCCAGTACTTCGGCATATACCTCCCCGCAGGGTCTGCCGTCAAACTCATAAAGGATACGGTTGTGCAGATCGGATTTTGTCACTTCCAGCTTTCTCTCCGACATAACACAGGCGCTCTGAGTCTTTAACACGTCATAACCCCGAACCGTCTTCAATACTGCGAGAACCGCCGCATTTTCATAGCTTTTGCCGTCTGCATATACCCTGGATATATTGTTTTCCGCCGCAGAGGAAGACCCCCCCACAAACAGGATGTCCGTAGCGGTACCCAGCCGGTCCATAAAGACCTCTTCCGCCTTGGCGCCTGATTCAAACAGTACAATGCCCACATACTTGTCAAAATTGTTGAAGATCTCATCACTGCCGCCGAAATGAGCCTCCAAGTTTTTGACTGCATCCTGAAGATTAACTTCCTTGTCAATATGCTCCACTACCTGAACGCAGGAATCCGCAATACTGTCCTGGTCCATCGCCATAATGCTGACCGAATGATCCGTATAATCGGCATTACAGTATTCACTATGTGCGGTTGAACCCATGATCCGGCTGTCCGGAAAAACCGCCGCCAGCTCTGCTGCCGGATTCGTATCTTCATAAATACTGGACGCAAAGAACAAAAGGAATTTTGCATCAAATCCCTTCAAGGCCTCCTTTGCCTGCCCTGCTACGTCCTTACTGCCTGTTCCTTTAATAGAAATCGTTTTAATCGCCACTGTTATCCCACCTTTACTTCAAATTTTTACAGCTTAAACAATAACGCCAAATTCCATGCCGATCTGCCGCAGCTTCTGTATCACGGCAAAATCATCCGGAGACGTCGGCGTATACTTATCAATTGCAATTCCCTTCAAAATGATCTTTGTCTTGACACTGCTTGCAATAACCTGGTTCCCTTTAGATTTTTCCGCAACTATCTTTTGAATCATGTTGTAGATCTGTCCAGCCAATCCATTTCACCCCTTTTTCAATCAATATTTTCAGAGCGGAAATGCCGGCAGCTTTTTCCTGCTCTGAACAAGGTCATTATAGCATATGCTTTTTCCTACTGTCAATTTAACTATTCGATTCCGCATAATACTGGGCCTGCGCATTCCACAGTGCAGCATACACACCCGTTTCCTCCTGCATCAGGCTCTCATGTGCCCCCTGCTGTACGATCCGCCCTTCCGCAAACACAAGAATCTTGTCGCAAAAGCGGCAGGAGGACAGGCGGTGACTGATATATACCGCCGTGCGCCCGCCCACAATACTGTGAAAGCGGGAATATACCTCCGCCTCCGCAAGCGGGTCCAGGGCCGCAGTCGGTTCATCTAAGAGGATAAACGGCGCATCCTTGTACAGGGCACGCGCAATGGCGATTTTCTGTGCTTCCCCGCCGGAAATATCCACACCGTTATCGTTTCGTTTTCTGGTTAGATACGTGTCGAGTCCGGCTTTCATTTCCTCCAGACGCTCTCCGAAACCGGCCTTCAGGAGACAATCCTTTACCTTTTCCGGATCATACTGCCCCGATGCCGCCACATTCTGGGCAAGGGTATACGGAAACAGCTTAAAGTCCTGAAATACCACTGCAAATATGGCCATATACTGCTGATAATTGTACTTGCGGATGTCGATACCGTTAAGCAGAATTTCCCCCTCCGTCGGATCATAAAGCCTGCAGAGAAGCTTAATAAAGGTGGTCTTTCCCGAACCGTTACAGCCTACCACCGCAAGATGCTCACCCACACGGAATTTCATGGTTATATTGCGCAGGGCCCATGTGTCCGCCCCCGGATACCGGAAGGAAACATTGCGAAATTCCACCTCATAATCCCCGTCCACACGCTTTTCAGTGGTCAAAGAACCCTGATACATCTCATTCGGAAGGTCAAGGTACTCAAACGTCTGTTTCAAAAACGGGGCATTATTGCGAACATCCCCCCAGACCTTAAGAAATCGTCCCATACTGCCTGCGATATTGGACAATGCTCCGACATACTGTGTGATTTCTCCGATGCCGAATGCCCCTGCCCACGCCTTCAGGCAGACATAAAGATAAACAAGCAGCGTGAAAATATGGGAAACCGTATTTGACGCCAAATTATAAATCCCCACCTTCCCCCGGGCGAGATTTGCAAAATAGCCCTGGGAAGAAAACAGGCTTTTCCTGTCAAGCCCATACCTCATGCAGATTTTATCAATCCGATAAATACGCATATCCCCGGCAGCCGTCCTGTCATGTCCTTTAAAGCAGAACCATCTGAACAGGTTATTCTCCAGACTATGCTTTGCATTATTGACCGCATAATACTTTCCGCCCTGGTTTGCCAGCAGGGAAGAGATACACGGGATTCCTGCCATAACCGCGATTAACAGCACCAGGAACACCGGATTGTCAAGAATAGTCCACCTGCCCGCGCTGTCCGGAACATGACTGGTAAAAAAGGAAATCACAAGCACAATTCCTCCCAAGATGGAAAAAAACGGTGAAATCAAATCCTGCAGACTCCATAAAAGCCGCGGGAGGCCCCAGCCGCTGTTATGTCTGCTTTCCTCGATGGTGTGAAGCAGCTTTTGCGTCTCCGGATGATCAAACCTTACAAAATCCATCTGCAGATTTTTACTGACAAACAAATATTGTTCGGCAAACCATGTCCTCCTGCTTTCCGCATCAGCCCACCGCCCGAGAATCCCCCCTATAAGTGATATTCCCGCGGCACAGACAAGAGAGGGCAGCACAAGATTCTTAAGGGTCTCCGGATTGCGTTCTCCTGCCAGCTCGCCGATAATCCGCGCCGAAAACCAGATTCCCACATAAGGTGTCAGCGCGTTCCATATGATATTTGCGGTCATGGAAATAATAACCCCCGGATAGATCCGGCAGAGCAGCCGGAACGCTCTTATTGTAACGGCGGCGCTTTCTTTTCCTGACATCTGCATATTTTTTTCTTTCTTCATACCAATATTCATGCCTTTCCGTAACCTGCGAATTCTTGACGACGAAAAGCATAAGCTTTTTGCCGTACGGACCGCAGGCACAAACAATTAACAAACTCGGTGCAAAAGGCGAAACTTAGATCTTCTTAGGCTGAGTCCTTTTCAACCTTAGAAAATCTTTTCGCCTTTCACACTTCCCCGGCCTGATAGTCCTGCCGATAATACCGGCTCTGCACGCCATACAGGTATGCGTACCTGCCTCCCCTTGCCAGAAGCTCTTCATGGGTTCCTTCTTCTGCAATCCCTGCATTTTCAATCAGAACAATGCGGTCGCAGAAGCGTGTGGAGGCAAGGCGATGGGAAATGTAAACTGCGCTTTTACCCACGGTCATTCTGTCATACTGCTGATACATTTCGGATTCCGCCAGCGGATCCAGCGCCGAGGTTGGCTCATCCAGCAGAAGAACGGAGGCTTCCCTATACAGCGCCCGTGCCAGGGTCAGACGCTGGTACTGCCCACCCGAAAACTCCGCCGCATCATCGTATACTCCCCTGTTCAGCAGGGTATCGATTCCCTTCGGCAGAGAATTCGTCTTTTCCGAAAGGCCGGCACGTTCCACGCATTGCAGCACCCTTTTTGAATCAATATCCTCTTCCGCGGCCGCTATATTCACAGCCAGACTGCCGGGAATCAAAAGGGATTCCTGAAACACGGCCGCAAACCGTGTGTAATAATCCCGTCGGTTCAGGGTACGGATGTCCGCCCCATTCCAAGTAATACACCCTTCCGTCGGATCCAGCAGGCCGCAGATCAGCTTCACAAGAGTTGTTTTCCCTGCCCCGTTCAGTCCCACGACTGCCAGGCGCTCCCCCGGACGCAGAGTCAGGCTGATATGCTTCAGAGTATCCTCTTCCGCCCCCGGATAGCGAAACGACACATCTTCCAGCCTGATTTCGCCCGGAATGTCCTTCTCTCCCGGAACAGAGGCGCCCTCTTCAAACAGATACGGCTCCGGATACCTTATACACTCCAGAACATAGGAAAGACTTAAGGATTGGGTATGAAGATTTACAAAATCGGAAAGGATTCCCCACACCCAGCCTGCAAAGCCGCCTACTGCGGAAAAATACAGCAGAAACTCCGAGGCCGCCAGCCCTCCGTCCAAAACCATACGGATCAGATAAAGGTATGCAATGCCATTCCGCAGAAACGTTAAAATCAAATCCGTGATATTGCTCCACAAATATACCCCCGCCTCCCTGCGGCGAAAGGCCTGCAGCAGACGCATGCTGCTCCTGTACATATCATTCAGCCAGGGCCGCATGCCGAAAATCCGAATGTCCTTGGCCGCATCAATTTTTCCTGCTTCCTCCGTAACACAGGTGATTCCCCGCTCTATCTCCCTTTCTTCCTCACGGTGCCGCCAGCCCCAGCCGCTGATATATTTATTGAGATAATACCCCGGTATTGTGGTTGCCAGCAAAACCGCCAGCAGCACCGGCTCCACATTGGTCAGCAGCAAAAGATAAATGATAAACCCGGCAATATTGCGAATCAGCCCGAATATGGTGTTCCAGACGGCTTCCGAAGCAGCGGAATTATCTCTCGTGCAAAGACTCGCCTTGTCCTCCAGAAAACCAATCTTTTCATCGTTGAGATTACAGTAGGACGTAGTCGCCGCTTTATCG
>CAZAMX010000020.1:0-16388 GCA_964486095.1 uncultured Acetatifactor sp.
GGTCTGATGACCCGGGTATCGGATGACGCTGACGAAATATCCAGCTTTTTTATAGATGGAATCCCCTATTTCTTCATTAATGTGGGAACCATCATTGCCACCTGCATCATTATGTTTATTTTAAGTCCTGTGCTGGCGGTGGCGTCCATTGTTCTGATGCCGGTACTGTTTTGCATCAGCTATTATATGATGCCAAGGCTGTGGCATTATTACGGAAAGAGGCATCGGGCAAACAGAAGGCTGAACAGTCAGATGAACGAGAATCTGACCGGAGCCAGGGTGGTAAAGGCCTTTGGTCAGGAAGAGCAGGAGATGACCCGTTTTACAAAGAGCAACACAAGGGTACGGGACGCGGAGGTAGATGTGGCAGGCTACGACTGCCGTTTTTCGGCCCTGTACTATCTGGTGGAGGATTTTTTAACCTTCCTTGTCTGGGCGGTGGGATCGGCCCTGATTATCAGTGGTTCCAACATGGAGCTGGGTCTGCTGATCACCTTTTCCGGTTATGTGGGCCAGTTGAAGTGGCCGTTGGAATTTATGTCCCGAATTTTCCGCTGGTATACCAATGCCATGAATTCCGCTCAGCGCATGTTTGAGATTATCGACGCTGTGCCGGAGGTGAAGGAAGCGGCGGAGCCGGTAAGGCCTGAAAGGCTTCGGGGTGAAATTGAGCTGAAAAATGTTACCTTTGGCTATGAGCCTAATAAACCGGTACTGAAGGATGTGAGCTTCCATGTGGAAGCGGGAGAAGTACTGGGCATTGTGGGACGTTCCGGCGCCGGAAAGTCTACGCTGGTGAATCTGATCTCCCGCCTGTATGACGCGGGAGAAGGCGAGGTGCTGGTGGATGGCATCAATGTAAAACAGTACGGTTTTAAGGAACTGCGGAAAAATGTGGCTATGGTTTCTCAGGAGACCTATATCTTCATGGGGACGGTGGCGGAAAATATTGCTTACGCCAGGCCGGAAGCTACGCGGGAAGAAATTATAAAGGCGGCGGTACAGGCCAGCGCTCATGACTTTATTTGTAAGATGCCTCAGGGGTATGATACCATCATCGGCGCGTCCAGCCGTGCTCTGTCAGGCGGTGAAAAACAGCGTATTTCCATTGCCAGAGCCATTCTTGCCGATCCGCAGATTCTGATCCTGGATGAGGCCACATCTGCGGTGGATACAGAAACGGAGCTGGCTATTCAAAAATCTTTGGAGCAGCTGGAAAAGGGAAGGACAGTGCTGTCCATTGCCCATAGACTGTCAACCCTGCGTAATGCCAATCATTTGATCGTCATTGACGACGGGCGGGTTACGGAATCGGGAACCCATCAGGAACTGATGGAAAAGAAGGGCACCTTCTATAAGCTGAGCGAGCTGCAGACAAAGGCGCTGGCAATGCGGGGCGTTAGTTAATTGATTACATGGAGGTAAAAATGGAAGAGAACAGAGAAAATGAAATGCCGGACCTGCTGGATCTGCAGGAGTTTGATGAAGAGGCGTTAAAGAGAGAGTCGGAAGAAGTTCTGCAGATGCGGTTTCTTACCTCTGAAAATGCAGAGTTTTGCCGCACGGACGGCGGATTTCTCTCCCTGAAGCTGGAGGATAAGGAGTATGACAGGGTTGGAGTATATCTGACCTTTCCTCTGACAAACCCGGAGGAATTCATCTCCATCAGAGAAACGGACGAGAAGGCGAAGGAGATCGGGATCATTCAGAATCTGAAGGATATGAAGAAGGATGTGCAGGAGATGATCAGGGAGCAGGTGCGCCTGCGCTACTTTATGCCTGTGATCCGTAAGGTGATGGATGTGAAGGATGAGTATGGATATGCCTACTGGCACGTAATGACGGACTTTGGAGCATGCCGTTTTACCACTCATATGGGCGGTGATGCCGTTATCAATATCGGCGGTGCCAGATACCAGATTACGGACATTGACGGGAACAGATATGAACTGCCGGATCTGTATGCTTTGACTGTGATGGAGCGTAAGAAGCTGGATCTGTTCATCTGATAACCGGCGAAGCAGATTTGTTAATTTAAAGGAGTTTATAATGAAGCTATTATATACGTTAAATGAATCCCAGCAGAAGGCATTAAATCTGCGGGACGGGGAGAGTGTCTGGTACTGTGTGCCTGTGGACCTGGGATTCGACAACAGGAAGAAGCAGGCGGAGGCCTCCTATACGGACCTGGACTGGATCGTGGTAACCGAGGAGCGGCTGATGGTGCTGGCCGGCAGTAATAAAACAGCGGAATATGAGCTGGCGGACTGCGAGAAGATCAAGTGTGAGCATCAGGTCTACAGCGGTATCCTCACGGTATTTCAAAAGGACGGTTCCACCTCCTGTGCGGCGCGGTTTTCCATGCGCCATATTATCCGGGTCGCTTACGTGGCCAGAGGGGCGCAGACCATCATCAGCGCCGGAGAAGAGGGAAGGGCGCTTACCGATAAAGACCGGGTTATCAGTAGAGAGTATGAAAAATACTGTGAGAAGTGCGGACGTGCCCTGCCGGGGACCAGTAAGTGTCCCTACTGCGACGGGAAAGCAGATGTTCTCAGGAAATTTTTTGCCCTTTGCGGAGAATTTACGGGAAGATTAATTCTGCTTTCGGTGATGCTGTTGTTTATTGCGGCGGTGAATTTGATTTCGCCCATGGTACAGCGGCAGTTTATCGATGAGGCTCTCTCAGACGGAAGCGGTACCTTTACCCAGCTGTGGTGGTTTATCGGCATTACCTTTACGCTGATGGTGCTGGGACTGGCCTTGGGAGTGGGGCGGTACTGGTTTTGTGCCAGGCTGGGGGCGTCGATCAGTATGAGCCTGCGGAAGAAGCTGTACTATAAGATTCAGGTGCTGTCCCTGTCTTTTATCAATAACAGAAAGCCGGGAGAGCTGATGAACCGTGTATCCCGGGATACAAGGCAGATCAGGGAATTCATGGAAGAGGTGTTCGGCGACATGCTTTCCACTCTGGTGACGATGATCGTATCGCTGGTGATGATGTTTGTCATCAGTTGGAAGATGTCACTGCTGTCTTTGATGTTTGTGGTGGTGGTGTTTGTGGTGACGAAAGCCTTTTGGCATCACATTCGCACGATTTATCACAGGCAGTGGCTGAAGTTTGACGATTTGAGCAGCAACCTGCAGGATATTATCTCCGGTATGCGGATTGTAAAATCCTTCGGACAGGAAAAAAGAGAGAGCGCAAAATTTACCGAAAAGACAAGAGAGTTTGCGGCCATACAGAAAAAGAACGAGACCTTTTGGGCGGTATTTTTCCCGATTCTTACCTTTTTACTGGGAGTGGGAACTTATATTGCCATTTATTTCGGCGGCATTGAGGTGCTTGAGGGCGATATGACGGTGGGCCGGCTGGTACAGTTTGTGACCTATAACGGTTATCTGTTCGGGCCCTTGAGCTGGATGACTCATCTGCCCCGTCAGGTGATGCAGATGGTGACCAGTTTAAACAGGATCTATGATGTGCTGGATGAGGAACCCATGCTGGCGGACAAGGAAAACAGCAGGGCGTTTCCGATCGAGGGCGCGTTTGAGTTTGAAAAGGTGTCCTTCGGCTACCAGACTTATGAGCCGGTGCTGGAGAATATCAGCTTTTCGGTGAAGCCGGGAGAGATGATCGGGCTGGTGGGCGCGTCCGGTACGGGTAAGTCCACACTGATCAATCTGATTATGCGCCTTTACGACGTGGATCAGGGGAGGATTACCCTGGACGGCTGCGACCTGCGGGATGTTCAGATGGAAAGCCTCCATTCCCAGATCGGCGTGGTGCTGCAGGAGACCTTCCTGTTTTCCGGCAGCATCCTGGCCAATATCCGCTTTGCAAAGCAGGATGCTACCTTAGAAGAGGTGATCCGGGCAGCCAGGGCAGCCAATGCCCATGACTTTATCTGTAAGACGCCGGACGGCTATAATACCTATGTGGGAGAACACGGCTATAATCTGTCCGGTGGTGAAAGGCAGAGAATCGCCATAGCCAGGGCTATTTTAAACGATCCCAGAATTTTGATTCTGGATGAAGCAACGTCCGCTCTGGATACGGAGAGCGAATACCTGATTCAGCAGGCGCTGGACCGCCTGGTGAAGGGCAGAACCACATTTGCCATTGCCCATAGACTTTCCACTCTGCGCAACGCCGACAGACTGGTGGTTATTGACAAGCACGGCGTGGCGGAGATTGGTACCCACAATGAGCTTTTGGCGCAGAAAGGTATTTATTACGGGCTGGTGAACGCCCAGCTGAAAATGAGTGAAACGGCTTAGCGTGGAGGTAAAATCGTTTGAAAAACAATATTATTATAGCAGGCGTGCCGCGGGCGGGGAAAAGTACCATTTCCCATCGGCTTGCGGTACGCTGCGGCTATCAGCATGTGAGCATGGACTCTATTATAGCGGGATTTGAAAAATGCTTTCCGGAAACCGGCGTCAATACTTACGCCGGTTTGTCTTCCATGGAGACGCTTCAAATCATCAGCGGGAAAATGGCGCCGTTTGTCCGGGCAATGCTTGACAGCGCCGAATATGACGAATTTGAGCCGGGTATGGTGCTGGATATGTATCAGCTTCTGCCGGAGGATTACATGAAGTACATATACGGCGCAAACTGTGAAATTTTCTATTTTTTAACCTCCGACGTAACGCCGGAAGAGCGGTTTGCGATTCAAAAGAAATACGATACGGAGAAGGACTATACTTTTTACAAGTCTGATGAGGAACTTAAGGAAGGCGCCGTTTACATTGTGGAACAGAGCGGACTGATGAAAGAACAATGCCTGAAATACGGTCTGCGGTATTTTGAGACCGCCAGAGACAGGGAGCGGGTATTCGAGGATTTTCTGCGGAATGTGAACAGAGAAAAAGGCTGAATAGTTACGGCAGCAGGAGGACGGCTGGCTGCCGCCGATTGACTTTTGCCGGGGGAACTGATATGATTTCCTTATAAAGTGTGAAGGGTCTCGTACCGAAAAGGAGTGTTTGCGTGAGGTTTATCAGGGGAGCAATCGGCGAGTCTGCCAAATCCGTATTGCCCATAGCGGCAATTGTCTTAATTTTAAGTGTAAGTCTGGCATCTATAGATTCCGGTATTTTAGTGCTGTTCATATTTGGAACGGTCTTCTTGATTCTGGGTATGAGCCTGTTTACTATCGGTTCCGGCATGTCCATGCAGCCCTTGGGCGAAGGCATCGGCGTACAAATCAGCAGATCCAAAAAATTTCTGGCGGCTATTGCTGTCAGCTTTATTCTGGGAGCATTGATTACCATTGCAGAGCCTGATCTTCAGGTTCTTGCGGAACAGGTTCCCTCTATTCCAAACCTGGTGCTGATATTGTCGGTGGCGCTGGGAGTGGGGATTTTCCTTGTGATTTCCATGGTGAGAACGAAAAAGAATATTCCTCTTTCGCGGCTGCTGCTGGTGTTTTATCTGGCGGTCATGGTGCTGGCAGTTTTTGCACCCAGTGAGTTTATCCCCACGGCCTTTGACTCGGGCGGCGTGACCACCGGGCCGATCACGGTTCCCTTTGTCATGGCACTGGGAACAGGTATGGCCTCCATCAAGGGCGGTAAACATTCCGGAGAGGACAGCTTCGGTCTTGTGGCGCTATGCAGTATCGGGCCGATTTTATCCGTGCTTATCTTAAGTATCTGCTTTTCTCCCGTGCCGGAGACTACACAGACGGTTTTGGGCGAATACCTTACCACCAAGGATGCTTTTCTGTTTTTCCTGCGGGAGATGCCGCTGTATGCCAAAGAGGTTTCGATTGCGTTTTTGCCCATTGTGGCAGTATTTGTGATATTCCAGATATTCTACAGAAGATTTCATAAACATCAGATGATCAGGATCAGCGTAGGAATGCTGTATACCTATATTGGTCTGGTGCTGTTTCTGACGGGAGCAAATGCTGGATTCATGCCTGCCGGCAGACTGATCGGCGCCAAGATAGCCGGGGGCGGACATCGGTACTGGCTGATTGCAGTGGGTATGCTGATGGGATATTTTGTGGTCTCGGCGGAGCCGGCGGTACATACCTTGAAAAAACAGGTGGAGGAGGTGACCAACGGAGCCATATCCCAGCAGTCCATCGGCAGGGCCCTCTCCATGGGCGTGGGTTTGTCTGTGGGAGTTTCCATGCTGCGTGTTTTGACGGGGATACCGGTTTATCCGTTTTTGATAGGCGGTTATGTGATTTCCCTTGTCATAACCTTTTTTGTCCCTCCCATTTATACAGGCATTGCTTTTGACTCGGGCGGTGTTGCCAGCGGTCCTATGACTACCACCTTTATGCTGCCCTTTGCCATGGGAGCATGTGAAGCCTGCGGCGGTAATGTTATGACGGATGCTTTCGGGCTGGTGGCCATGGTGGCCATGACGCCTTTGATTACCATTCAAGTGCTGGGGCTGTGGAGCAATGTGAAGAGAAAGAGGCGGATTGCAAGAGCGCATCAGGAGCTGAGCCAAATTGAGGATATTATCCTGTATTACGATGAGGAAGAGGAGGCGGCGGAGGCGTGAAGACGGACAGGCAGAATCAGATTATGTTGATCGTTTCCATCATAGAGCGAGGCAGAGCAAAGGCGTATATAGAGATGCTTGACAGAAAAAGCATCCGTTTTCATACGCAGTGTGTGGGCCAGGGGACAGCTTCTTCGGAGATGATGGATATATTGGGGCTTGGCAGCAGTGACAAGGATATTGTGTTAAGCTATGCGCCTCGCAGAATAGTGGCAGCGCTGGCGGCGGAGCTTACAAAGGATTTAAGCTCCGGCATGGGTTATAACGGGCTGATGATGCTTTTGTCCACGTCAGCCATCAATCAGGTGGCAGCGGAGCTGCTGCTGCAGGCGGAGGGAAACGAGACAGAAGGGGAGGAAAGCGCCATGAAGAGCGAATATCGTCACAGCCTGATATTGATTACAGTTAGTCAGGGCTACGCGGATGCGGTTATGCAGACCGCCAAGAAGGCAGGAGCTACGGGAGGCACCGTGATTCGCGCAAGGCTAGCCGGAACGGAACAGATGGCGCTGATGCAGGCGCAGGAGGAAAAGGAGATTATTGCCATCCTGGCGGCAGACAGCGTGCGGGGTCAGATCATGGAAGATGTGAACAGGGAGTTCGGCCTGCGGGCGGAGGCCAGGGGAACGGTTTGTGCGGTGCCGGTGGACAGGGCCATGAAAATATAGAGGCAGGCGTTAAAGCCTGTCGGGGAAAAATAGATAAAGTGCAGGTGTGGTGCGATGGACAAAAATAAGCTTGAAGAGCTGCTGGTAGAATCCGGTGAAATTTACAGTCAGGCCAGGTGTATCCCTTGGTGGGAGGTCAGGCAGGAGGCTGCAGATGATCTTGATGAAGATATATATTTTCCGCCGGAGATTGTGGAAGAGGTTAATACCTGTGTTGCGGGATGCGAAAGGGAAGAGTTGCTTTCGGCTGTGGGGAATGGCGGTTTTACCTTGTTTCACCTGCTGGTATGGCACAACTTTTATGATGCGGCAGCGGGAATGCTTCGTGACGGAAAAATAGATAAAGAAACCATTGATTTGACCGATCATTCAGGACAGGGGATTACGGCTTTCCTTTTGGCCTGTGCCCAGGGGAATCTTGCCATGGTCAAGCTTTTGCTGGAATACGGCGCCAATGCCACTGTCTGTGACAAAAGGGGCAGGAACGCCTTTCATTTTCTTGCGTATCCCGATATTGAGCCTCTGGTCAAGGTATCGGGCTGCCTGGAGCAGAGCGTGGACCAGAGAGGTGAAATTGCCCGCCTGTTGACTTGTGATATAAACCTGAAAAATGATGAGGGGCTTACCCCTCTGGAGTATTTGCTGTCCCACGATTACAATGCCGGGTATACATGGCCGTTGACGGAAATTTTTCTGGAAAAGGGCGCAAAAACCGACTATGTGGATGAAGACGGCAATACCCTTTTAATGCTTGCCAGAAGGAACGGCCATATTACGGCGGCTCTCCGGCTGATGAAAAGCTGTCCGGAATTATTGGATGTGGGAAATAAGGCCGGGATGAACCCCATACGGCATGCAGTCGAATATCGGAACATGGCCATGTATTTTGCGCTGTTGGATCATGGGGCGGCGAAGGTTCCCGATGCCTGTATGGAAATGTTTCCGTTAAGTCAGATTACCGACAATGCTTATTGCGATATATCTGATGATAACAGGGATGCCTTAAGCATGGCCCTGTATCTGACGGCAAAAATGATTACCCGGATGGACCCAGACGATGAGGACGAGGTGGGCGAGATTACCGAGCTCCTGCATAATGCCTTGATTTCCGATAAAGAGGGGCATTTACTGGATGTCTGCAGGAATATGAAAATTGACTTTATGATGCCCATTTACTACAACGGCGAAATGCTCTGCCTCAGGGATGAATGTCTGCATTCCGCCTACGGGACAGCGGTACTGAAAAAGCTTTTGGATATGGGCGTGGACATGGATGCTGCGGTTATAAAAGGGCGGACCCCGGCCAATATCATTGCTTCTTTAAAGAAGCGGAGCCGCAGAGCGGATGAGGACTTTTTTCAGGAAGCGGCAAGGCTGTTTTCCGGGGAATCCATGGAACAGACAGATAATGACGGCAGGGCGGCGATTCACTATGCGGCGGAAAACGGACATGCCGGTATGCTGCAGATTATGATCGAAAAGGGAGTGAATGTTAATCTTACTCAGGATGCACCGGGGGACGCCGGGGCAACGGCGCTTCATTGTGCCTGTGCCCGGGGCCATGAGGACGTGGTGAGACTGCTGATAAGTGCCGGAGCAGATGATACCTTGGCAAATTCGGACGGAGAAACCCCCGCTCATTATGCGGTGAAGGAAAGAAGCTTTGGCGGCAGCCTTACGGCGGAGCAGAAGGCCGGTCTCTTAAAGGAGCTGAAAAATATTAACATTCCCAGAGAGGACGGCAAAACACCGTTGATGATGCTTAAAGATTTCGGACAGGATAATGAACTGCTTTCCCTGTTTCTGGATCGGGGAACGGACGTCAATCACGCGGATCAGAACGGTGTTACCCTGCTGATGCTTCATACGGAAAAGGATGCGGCCAAGGAGCTGATCCTGGCCGGAGCAGATGTGAATCTGGCGGACAATGAGGGGAATACTGCCCTGCATTATGCGCTGGAATGCTGCGATGAGGGAAGCGCACGTTATCTGATCAGGAAAGGAGCCGATTATAACCGGTATAACAATCAGGGAGTTACTCCTGCCCGGCTTGCAGCGGAAAAGGGGCTGGATATGGTACTGGAGCTGATGACGGACATTCGATAGCGGTAAAGAATCTATCTCCGCATATGAAAGGGGATTTAAGTATTTTTATAAGCAGCAAAAATGGAAGCAAGGGGGCTCGAACCCCTGACCTTTCGCGTGTGAGGCGAACGCTCATCCCGGCTGAGCTATGCTTCCATGTCTTTTATTTTAACACACCAAAGGAAAAAATCAATAGTAAATTTTTATACTTTTTAGAATGAATGCCGGTCAGGGAACATTGGCACAGCGGGATAAACATAAGCGAAGGATTCGGGAATTTCCAGGTAAGGAGAGGAATATGGCACACCAGATTAGGACAAGTATACAGCACATTCATGCGAAACCGGGGCAGCGCATACTTGCAGTCAGCGATATACATGGGTTTCAGGATCGTCTGATTCAGCTTTTGCGGCAGCTTCATTACAGAGCTGATGATATATTGGTGATCGTGGGAGACCTGATCGAAAAGGGGCCGGAGAGTCTGCGGGTGGTACAGTATGTGATGGACTTAGCCCGACAGCATCCCGTCTATGTGTCCATGGGAAACGTGGATCTGGGACGGATTTTGAAAGTGGATGACGATTCCCCGGAAGGGGTAGCGGACTGGGCGGGTTTCCTTCAGTGGGCGGAGCGGACCTGGGGCGGAAGCCTTTTTGGCGAGATGCTTGCGGACATGGGGATACCCCTTAATCAGGTGGCAGGGGAAAAGGCTGCGGAGTACCGCCGTATGATGCTGGAGCAGTTTCACGAGGAACTGGAATTTCTTTGGAGCAGGCCGACGATTCTGACAGCAGGAAAGTATATTTTTGTCCATGGCGGCGTGTCCAGGCCGGAAGTGGAGAGCCTGGCGGGGACGGATCCCCGGCCATATCTTAAAAACGATGATTTTTATAATCAGGGATATGTGTTTCGGGATCATATCGTGGTGACGGGCCACTGGCCTACCTGCCTGTACCGCAGGGACCGGGAGGACGTAAGCCCCTTGTTTGACCGGGAACGGGGAATTTTGTGCATAGACGGGGGGAACGGCCTGAAGCGTTCCGGGCAGCTTAACGGGATTATCATACCCGACAGTCAGGCGGATATGGAAGAAATCAGCTGGACAGGGTATGACGGAGCGCCAAAGGTGGAAGCGCTGGAAGGGCAGGCGGGCCGGGCGGCTCGGGTACACGTCCAGTATTTTGAAAGCGGGGTTGAGCAGTTATCTCAGGACGGGGACATGGGGGAATGGCGGCAGCTTTCTTCTGGGAAGACTTTTTCGGGTCCCATAGAATGGACGTATCATGACGGCAGCGGAGGACTGCATTACAGCGATTATGCGGATACGGAGCTGGCCGTGGCTCCGGGGGATCGGCTGGATGTGATTGTGGAGACCCTGACAGGGTATTATTGTAAAAAGGACGGAATGATCGGTTGATATCGGGGGAAGGTGCGGCCTGTGGAACAGCCTCTTGTACTGCAGACCGGGGGGCCGGACCGGAAGGAGGCTCATCGCCGGGAGCGGGAGCGGGCGGTGTACGATCTGCTGGAGCGGCTGAATATTCCATTTGAGCGGATCGACCATATGCAGGCCAACACCATGGAGGCCTGTCTGGCGGTGGACGAGGCGCTGCAGGGGGCAGTGATCTGCAAAAATTTATTTTTGTGTAACCGTCAGCGGACTTTATTTTATCTGCTGATGATGCCTGGGGACAAGGTGTTCAAGACCAGGGAGCTTTCCGCTCAGATCGGCAGCTCCAGGCTGTCCTTCGGGGAGGCGGTTTATATGGAGCGGTATCTGCACATCAGTCCGGGCAGCGTCAGCGTCATGGGGCTGATGCACGATACTAAGCAGCGGGTGCAGCTGCTGATAGACAGGGACATTCTGCGGGGGGAATATTTTGGATGCCATCCCTGTACAAACACATCCAGTCTTCGTCTGCGGATGAGGGACCTTTTGGAGGTATTCCTGCCTGCGGTCGGGCATGAACCCCGGTATGTGGAGCTTAAGGGAGAGTAGTGTGAGAAGCTTTCGTTCATAGGCTTTCGCTCCTAGGCCGTTTTCTGCTTGCCTTTTCCGGGCGGCGGTGATATACTGTTATTTGTAGCTGTTTAAGGTTGCTGCGCTGTTTGCGGCGCGTGACTGCAGGGCAGAGAGAAATTCAGGTTGAAGGAGGAATATGATATGAGAAAAATCGAGAGGGCAATGGAGATCAACAACTGAATACAGGGCATGAAGTATGCCAAGCTTTTGTACCTTTATGAACTATGTCTAACGAGTCCCGGCAGCAGGGACTGTGTATGCGGACAAAATAGCGCAGATTAACAGACACATCATAACGGTGTGTCTTTTTTGCGCGCAAATTTTGGAGTCTGCCATGGGGGTAATTGAGGATATTCGGCAGGAATGCCAAAAAACAGGATAAGAAAAAGGAGCATTTAAATTTGAAGAGATTAAGATATTATATTTTGAACATGAAGCCAGCCAGTGAGACCTATGAGGATATGTATGCGGGGAAGATGTATGAGACCTTTATGGACAAAGACCCTATTGTTCACGATCAGGCGGTGTACTGGGACGGAGAGATCGGCTATGAGATCACGAGGAGCAATCGACTGGAGCTCTCAAAGCCCACAGTCACCATTCATATCCCCTTAAAGCTGCTGAAAACGGAGGATACGAGTACTGCGGCGCTGGATTATATGTTCCGGGCGCTGATTCCGTACATTCAGGCTTTGAATGAACAAAATGACAACCGCAAGAGAACGGCTGTGGAAAACGGACATTACTTTATTTATGAGCCGGGCAGTAAGGTCCTGGTAAGAAATGTGATTATGGCAAAAATAGTGCCCCAGAAATATTACCGGCTTTTAAGCAAGAATACCATCGAACCGATAGACGGCCTGCGGGACAGAGGCGTGAGCTCGTATACGCCGGGAAATAACTGTATGATTGTGCCTGTAGACGGGGAACGGAATGTGAATGTTCCTGCGTACCTGTGCGTAAGTATTATGCTGCAGGTACAGCTTCCTAAGGGACAGCATAAGAAGGCGGCGCAAATGCTCTGCAGCGATCTGCCGGAGGCAGTGAACCGTTATGTGGAGGAATTTGACCGGGAAGGATTAAAGCAGGCGGTGGCGCTTTCCGAAAAACAGGCGGCTATCCGGAAATGGCTGATGGAAAATGATTGTTGTGCATTTGTGGCCAACGGCAGCATCTTGCCCAGGGCCCAGGGAAGCGATCTTCCCATGAGGGACGCGGTGCCTTTTGTGTCAACACCGGAGGATGAGACGGAAGTGGAAGGCATCAGGGGTATGGTCTTTCGGAAGGGCGTCACGGTCATCACCGGGGGCGGTTATTCAGGGAAAAGCACTCTGTTGGATGCCCTGAGCGCCGGCATTTACGATCATATTGGCGGAGACGGCAGGGAACTGGTGATCACGGTACCTTCCGCCATGCAGATTTCGGCAGAGGACGGCAGAAGGATACGGCATGGGAATCTGTCTCCCTTTATCAAGTGGATACCCGGAGGCGATCCGAGCGATTTCTCAACAGCCCACGCTTCCGGATCAACCTCTCAGGCGGCCAACATTATGGAGGCGGTAAATTGGGGTGTGAAGCTTTTGATGATTGACGAGGACAAGTCCGCCACGAACTTTATGATTCAGGACTCTGTGATGAAAGAGCTGATTGAAAAGGAGCCCATTACGCCTTTTGTGGAAAGGGTAAGGGAGCTGGCCGGACAAAGAAAAGTCTCTACGATCCTGGTGATCGGCGGCAGCAGTGAATATCTTCAGGTAGCAGACCGGATCTATATGATGAAGGACTACCGGATCAGCCAGGTGACGAAGGCGGCCAAGGCGCTGCAGTCAGCGCGCATGGGCGGCGCGGGGAAGGATGAGCAGGAAGAAGGGAAGCCGGCGGATTTTACAAATCCGGACAAAGTGGATGCCAATTTTTTGAATAGCCGTCCTCATGGTTCTTCTACGGAGGTGCTGCAGGTCTGGGATTTAGGATTCCTGGTTTTGGGAGACGAGCGGGTGGACATTCGTATGCTTCATGACATTGCAAGCATTCCTCAGCTGAACGCTATTGCTTTTCTGCTGCGGAGGCTGATGGGACGTCTGAATCCTTTAGAGCGGTTTCAGAAATTTGCGGTACCGGGAGCCGGTGCCAGGACTGCTGTACCGGAGGCGGCCGCGGAAACAGGAGAAGCTGAGACAGTCAAAGATGAGCCGGTACCCAGGTGGGTATGCCTGGAGGAAGAGGTGGACCGTCTGCTGGAGGAAATTGGGGAGGCGGGGATGGAGAGCGCCTTTTCTCCCTTCTTTACGGAATGCGGCAGGTGGATGGATCTGCCCAGAAAATATGAGCTTCTGGCGGTGCTCGCCAGAATGCGGCTGGACAGCCGTTAATTGCACGAGTACAAAGAGCAGGACAGGGGAAATCTCACAAATTTCCCCCAAAATCTGTTTCGCTGTAAAATTGACGGCTTAGAAAAATTTATAAAATTATAAATTTCTGGAGCATTTCTGCCGATAATATGGTATAATAACTATATTCAAGTATTCAAGGTAAAAAAGGCCGAATGGTTATCCATACTGTGATTGCGGAGCAAGCATGATATAATAACTTCATTCGAGGCAGTAAAAAAAGTAATTGCATACATAGATACAGGGAGGTGCAATATGAGTATTAATATTCATGAGAAACAGGATGTTTCATTTTTGTTCCCCAGTCTCGGGAGCGGTGCCGCCGGTGTGGCGGGCAGCAGCTGGCTCAGCGATTATGCCTCAATTAAGAACGGCAGTTACGGAAAGCTGATGAAAGCTTATTATGCGGGCGACAAGGATTCGGGAGTGTCTGCCGGCAGCACGAAGAGCAGTTCAAAAAATATACTGAAAAAGCTGGAAGAAGAGAAGAAAAATCCGAAGGTTTCCAAAGAGGTGCAGAAAGCCAATTCCAATCTGACATCAGGGCTTTCGAGCCTGAAGGGTTCCCTTTCAACATTACAGAACAGTGCAACCTATACGGATACGGAGAATGGCAGGAGCGCCGCAGACAAGGTGGTTTCTGCCGTGAAGTCCTTTGTGTCGGATTATAATAATGTTGTGAGCGCTTCAAAGGATTCCACATTGACAAACAAAACGGCGTATGTGGCAAATATGATGAGCAGTACGTCGGCAAACTCCGGTAAGCTGTCGGAAATCGGTGTCAGAGTGAATTCAAACGGTACCCTTGAAATTGATGAAGCCAAGCTGAAGACGGCGGATCTCTCAAAAGTACAGGATTTGTTTTCCGCCGATAATATTATGAGCTACGGCTCCAGGCTTGCATCCCGTGTTCAGTTTGCGGGTACAACGGCCGGTAAAAATACGACGGACAGCGTGGAGACAAGTAAGCCGGCGGTTACCGGTGCGGCCGGGCTCAAGGCAGACAGTACGGCGCTTGCGTCCGATCAGCTGTACCAGAAGGTGAAGGATCAGGAAGGTACTGAAAAGTACGATGTGGATAAGATTTTTGCTACGGCAAAAAGCTTTGTCAACAATTACAACCGCATGTTCGATACGGCCGAATCCAGCTCAAATTCCGGAGTGTTGGCAAATTTATCTTCGATCAGGGAAAAAACGGCGAAGAATGCGGATGTGCTGAAGCAGTTTGGAATCGGTGTGGACGCGAAGGGCGGAATGAAGATAGACGAGGATACCTTTAAAAAGGCAGATATGTCCAAGGTACAGGAGTTTTTCAAGGATTATGGTTCTTCCATAGCAACCAACGCTTCGCTTGTGAATTACTATATGACCACACAGGCGAATGCGGGCAGCGGATATACGGCCGCAGGCGCATATAATGTGCAGGGAAGTTCCGGCTATAATGGTATTATGTAAAATTTTAAAAAAAGTAATTGACTTTTGCGAACAAATCATGTAAAATACAATTTGTTCGCAGGAATGGCGGAATTGGCAGACGCGCACGGTTCAGGTCCGTGTGGTAGCAATACCATGAGAGTTCAAGTCTCTTTTCCTGCATAAATGAGAGTGTTAAGTATAATGCTTAGCACTCTTTTTTGCTCTAGTCAAAATTTGAAAGGTTAGAAGCTCAATGGGAAAAAAGGAGATCAAAGAAAAGAGCGGGCGGCGGGAATGGTATAAGCTGGACCTGTCCGCCATTGTATATCCTACCCTGCAGCGAAGGGACTTTTCCTCGGTATATCGGTTGTCGGTGGTTTTGAAGGAAGAGATACAGCCGGAGGTTCTGCAGAAAGCGCTGGACATGACGCTGCCCAGGTTCCCCACTTATAAAGCGGCTATCCGCAAGGGGTTATTCTGGCGGTATTTGGAACCGAACGACCGCCCGGGTCCATTTGTGCAGGAGGACGTAAAAAACCCCTGTCAGCCTATGTATTTTAAAGCAAACAATCGTTATTTAATCAGAGTATATTATTTTCGCAACCGGATCGCCCTGGAAGCTCATCACAGTCTGGGTGACGGAACGGGGGGTATGTGTGTGCTGCAGACGCTGGCGGCTGTCTACCTGCGGCTGCTGGGGCATGATGAGATCGGAACCGGGGGTTTTGTGCTGGACATTGACGGAACGCCGGGGGAAGATGAGCTGGAGGATGCTTATATGAAATATGCCAATGCCAAGGTCTGTCCTCCCAGGCTTCAGGAGAAGGCATACCGGGTCAGGGGAACGGCGGAGCCTTTTTACACACTGAATATCATTGACGGCATCATGTCGGTTTCGGAGGTTATGGCGGTGGCAAAGAAGTATCATGCCACAATTACGGAATATTTGAATGCAGTGCTGCTGCAGGCGCTTTTGACAAAGCAGCTGAAGGAGAGCCGTATCCGCCTGCGTCCGGTAAAGATTGCCATGCCTGTGAACCTGCGCAGATTTTTCCCCTCCGGCACCCTGCGTAATTTCATCACTATGATTTATCCGGGAATAGATCCCAGACTGGGCGAGTATACCTTTGAAGAGATTGTGGAGCAGGTACACAATTACATGCGTTATTATATTAACGAAAAGCTTTTAAGAGGTGATATTACCACCAATGCGGCCACTCAGCGCAATCCGCTGATACGGGTAGTGCCCTTGTTTCTAAAGGATCTTGTGGTGAGAA
>CAZAMX010000021.1:0-16136 GCA_964486095.1 uncultured Acetatifactor sp.
TAAGTTTTGGCAAGTCAAGTAATTTTGATAAGATAGTTCAGACACTGTCTGATTTTTTGCGCGCAAAGAAAGAGGTTTAAAAAATGTCAAAAAATGATGTTCAAATAGCCGTTGGCGATTCAGATTATGATGAACTATTAAGAAGGGTTGGCGATGTGATACAAAAAGGCAGGAATTCCATTGCCGCTGCAGTTAATAACACAATAGTACAGTCGTACTGGGAGATAGGTCAGTATATTGTGGAATATGAACAGAAAGGCCATGCGAAAGCAGAATATGGCTCTGATGTCCTCAATAGGTTATCAAGAGATATGACGGATCGGTTCGGTAAAGGATTTAGCCGCAGCAATGTGTTTTATATGCGCAAAATATATTCGGTTTATCCGCAGCTGCAGCAGCGCTCCAGTCTATTGAGCTGGAGTCATTATATTGAACTCCTTAAATTGGATGATGAATTGGAGCGTTCATTCTACGAGAAAGAATGCGAGTCCGAACACTGGGGCGTAAGAGAATTAAAGCGTCAGATGAAGAGTATGCTCTTTCATAGGATAGCCTTAAGCTCTGATAAAAATGAAGTGATGCGTCTTGCAAGAGAAGGACAAGTTATTGAAAAGCCAGAGGATATCCTGAGGGAGCCATATGTATTTGAGTTTACAGGATTGCCGCAGCTACCTGTATATGGTGAAGGTGACCTGGAGGAAGCTTTAGTCAGTAATCTCAGCCAGTTTTTCCTTGAACTGGGAAAAGGTTTTACTTATGTGGGCAGACAACAGAAGCTTGTTATTGCCGGTAGGACATATAAGGTTGATTTGGTGTTTTATCATAGGATTTTGAAATGTTTTGTGCTTGTGGATTTAAAGCGGGGCGAGGTTCAGCATGAGGATATTGGGCAGATGAATTTTTACCTGAATTATTATCGTGAAGAGATGAATACCGAAGGTGATACGGAACCTATCGGGATCGTGCTGGGAGCCTATCAGGATAAAGTGGTTATGCAATACGCATTACAGAATATCACAAATCAGGTATTTGTAAGCAGATACCAGCTATATCTTCCGGAAAGGGCGCAGCTGGAGGCAGAATTTCGGAGGTTCATGAATGGCACGGAGCCTGACAAAGGCAGTGGCGATTAAAAAGTTCAGACAGTGTCTGAACTTTTTGGAATACCGATAGGAAGAAGTGCTAAAGTGTGGATTTCAAGCGATTCGAAACGAATTTTAGGAATTGAATAATATAAATATGTGACAAATTCTGAAAGATTAGTTAAAGCAGTATGCCATATAAAATTCTGAAATTCTTGAAAGCACAGCAAAATTAAGCGTTTGCGGAGATTTTGATATAATATAGCAAACTACAATGGCAGAAATTGATGAATGGCGACCCTTGTTTTTATAAAACAGGTCCAATGTAACTATATTGAATCCATTAAGAAAAAATGTGTGCATAATAAAATGAAAGTGAATTACGAAAGGTGTAATAATAATGGAAAGGTTAACAGAGGTTACAAAAAGGGACATCTTTGAAATGTTCCGGGATGGAATAACGGATATGGAAGGACCTTTTGATATACAGATTAAGTATCCATATAATGGGCGTTTGGATGAAATTGAATTTTTAGAACGATTATATGATTTGCGTAAAATGGAAAGCTATGATACACGATATAGCAATGCATATGAAGATATTGTTCAACACACAATTAACGATAATGACTATCCTGATTGCTGGGTATTTTCAGATGACAGGTTTAACTTAAATAAGGGTTCGGACGAAATATTTTTAAATTTTATTTGTGAAGTATTTCATCCATATGTACGAGATGAGCGAAAAGAATGGCAATGTTTTTTTAGTAGCATTAATAAATTGATACGTGTAGATGGATATGAGTTATATCCGAAAGAGCAAATATCTGGAAGGAACGTATATAGTTGGAGACTGTGTGGTGCAGAAGTGGCGGAGCAAATGTCAGATGAGGCATTATTAGATTTAATCACTGACTTTAAAATTGGTTTGCTATCTAAAGCTACTGATGGTGATATTGAAGATTCTGAATATAAAAGATGCCGTGATATTTTAATGAAAGTGCCACGATTGAAAGTCTATATACCTGATTTTATAAAAAGTAATCGAACAGCTCAGGAATTTCGCCGATATATGCAAGCGATGGATCAGCATTATGCAGGTCGTCGAGATCATATTGAACAACAGATGAATAAACTTATGGAGGTAATTGAGAAAGGTTTGCACGTCGATCCGTTTATGGAGTTGCAAAAATATAAGCAGCTAGGTGAGTTGGGACATGGTGGGTATGGAATGGTATATCGTTACCATAACGAATGCCTTGATATGGATTTTGCAGTAAAAATATATGAACCAGTTTTTGTGCTTCCTGAAGAACAAGCTGAGGGAGAAAAGAGATTTTTTAGAGAGGCTAAGATGATGTTTGCTCTGAATAGTCCGTATATAGCACGCATTTATGATGCGGGGAGGATTGATAATAAGCCATATATTAGGATGGAAATGATTGATGGATATGACCTTATAGGTTTGCATGAACAAGAAGGAAATATGGGATTTGAGCGTAGTTCGCTGGTGATATTACATATTTTAGCCGGATTAAGAGTAGCTCACAAACATGGTGTAATTCATAGGGATTTAAAGCCGAGTAATGTGATGTTTTCCAAAGCTGACAAAGTATGCAAAATTATAGATTTTGGTGTTAGCGCTTTCTTGGATGCAGATAATTATACAAAGCTAACTAAGACAGGTGAATGTATTGCGGGTGGAGCTTATATAGATCCTATGCTGCAGACCAATCCCAAACTGAGAGATCCTCGTATAGATATTTATTCAGTTGGTGCAATTTGGTATTTCTTGTTATGTGGTCGCGCTCCCAGTGGGAGTAATATGAGAGATTATCTTAAGCAATCAAATATGAAATTAATGGGTTGGCAATTGGATTTAATTATGAAATGTCTTTCTGGAAATATAAATGATCGATTTGCATCATGTGAGGAGTTATCGAATTTTATTAAAGATAAAATGCCACATTATAAAAAAGAGTGAGTAAGGATAATTAAAGAAGATATATTATGCCTTCAGGAAAACTATAAAACAACAAAGGAGGCATGAGATGTCAGAATACCAACTACAAATCAAACAAGTGGTGGACTATCCACGCTGCCGCATTTACAGGCAGTTCGTCCAGTCACTGATCACGGACCAGGGCATTCGCACAGGCGGGGGCTCCGGTCTTTTTTATTTTACGGTGCTTTGCAGTTACGCAAACTTCCGTACATCCTACCGCCGCATAGACGGGATCAGCTACACGGTCTATCCCGGTGAGTGGATATGCACTGTCAAGGAATTGGCTGGATGGTTCCGCACGCATTTCCAGCACCAGGCGCTTGACATATTGGACGGGCTGCAGAAAAGGAACCTGATCTCGTACCTGCCACTGGGGCGGGGAAAGGTGGTCAAGTATAAGATCCGGGACTGGAAAAAGCATAACACGGTGCTGGATTACAACTGCCCATGCCAGAAGGACACGGGCTTTTTCTTTATGCCGTTCACGGTGGCAACGGAGATGGTGGGCGCCGGGCGGTGCTCTGAGATGGACATCCTGCTGGACCTGTGGCTGTCAACCGTCTATAACGACGGGCAGGTGCAGGGGTCGGAGGCAGGCCCGGTGGTCTACCTGCGCAACGGTATGGGCAGCCCGCTGGTAAACTACGGCGAACTGGCCGGGCGCTGGGGGATCTCAAGGGCTACCGTGGGGAGGGTGCTGAAAAAGTTTGAGAGGCTGGGACATATATCGCTGATGGCGTTTCCCGGCACAAAGGGCAGTGTCATTTACCTGCAGAACTACCTGTCCACCATGTTCCAGATTTCGGATGTCCTGATTGACAAGGAGGAGGTTGCAATGAGTTTGAACATCAAGATCAGTCTGCCGGACAAGGATGGGGATAATGCCGTGGAAGAGAACGGCGCCCCGGAGCCGGAGGTGTGCGTTTCAGAAGGATTGTCCAGCGTATCAAAATCACACATGGAGGCCCTGGTGAGGAAGGTGGCGGAAATCCTTGATTCACAAGGGGTTTCCTGTTTCCGGTGCCCCAAGGCTAAGTACAAGTTATATCCTTTATCTGACGACTGGGAGGGAAAGTATTTATGCCGCCCGCGCGGAGTATCGGGCAGGCGCATTGGGATGGAGGTCTGCTGCGGCAATGGCAGGCAGGTCTATACATTTGAGATGATGCTCTCGCCTGCTGGTGGGAAGGAAAAGGAGGAGTGAAGAATGACGAAGAAACAGAGGGAGATGGACATTGCGGAGAATCCGCTGTATCACGATACATGGAAGCTGCTGAAGAAATACAGGGATGTGGTCTGGAGCCTGGAGCTGTCGGTGCAGCAGGTGAGGAACAGGTTTGAGATCGAGTATGGCAGTTCCATAGAGGACTTCCTGGAATCGGTGTACCTGGCGGGGGCGGACATTGCCGGCGGGGACATTGAACACCATGCCAAGTGCATAGAGCGCAGCCACCGGATGATCAAGCTGCTGGACAGCTCCGTGGAACTGCTCAGGAACAAGCACAAGAACGGGGAGACCTATTACTGGCTCCTGTACTACACATTCCTTTCTCCGCAGCAGATGAAGAATGTGGAAGAGATCGTGGAGCAGCTGCGCCCCCATATTCGGGACATCAGCTTTCGCACCTATTACCGCAGGAGGCAGGAGGCGATAGAGGCATTAAGCTCCATTCTGTGGGGGTATACCTCCAAGGAGAGCATGGAGATACTGGAGAAATTTGTGCCGGAATCGGGGTCTGGCACATAAATGGCACAGAAAGGCATGAAATTGGCACGGGTTTGCTCTTTTACTGCAAATACCGGTGTGTTAAACTATGTATGTTGAAAATTGTACCCAAAACAAATCAGGGCAGAATCCGGCATCCTTTACAGGGTGCTGTTTTTCTGCCCGGGGAAAGGTCATGTCACATAAAAAGGGCATGGCCTTTCTTTATGCACACGGGCACCCTAAGGAAGAATGTCAGCTGAAGCTGACGGGTGCCTGGCGCGCGAGCAGGGAAGAAAGAGCCATCCCTGCTCGATTGCAAAAAACCATAAGGAGGTTGGTAAATTGAAGAAAAGAGAAGACAAATTTTGTGGAACAGCAGACAGAGGGAGGCGCCGCAGGCTGCCCATAGCGCAGACAGCCTATTTCGGTTTCCTTACAGGCATGGGGTTCCTGGCCTTTACACAGCCGGTATATGCTGCCACGGATGTATGGACCAAGGCAAGCGAGATCATGCAGGACGTGTATAACCAGATCGTTATCATTTCCACGGTAGCGGCCATTGTGACGGCGTCCGTGGCCCTGCTTTTAATGAATTTTTCCCGCTCGGGGCGCACGGTGGATGAAAGCCGGGCGTGGTTAAAGAGGATCTGCATCACATGGGTGGTGCTGAATGGCCTGGGCTTTATTATGGCCTATGTGACTCCGTTCTTTACCGGCGGAAAATGGACGCCGACGCCATAGGCTAAGAAAGGAGTGATCGTGTGGGTATATTAGACGGCATTGTGGAGTGGATCGCAGAGCAGGTGATGCACGGCTTGGATTTGGTATCAATCTCGGTTCTGGGTGCGCTGGGGTGTGACATGTCCGTGTTCCTGCGCTACTTTCCGGCGGCGGGAACCCTGTATGAGGTCTTTGTGGCACTCTCCATCGGGATCATTTTATTGAACTGGGTATGGCAGCTGTTCAAGAACTACGGGCTGGGTGCAGGGATAGAGGCGGAGGATCCCGTAAAGCTGAGCGTCCGCTCGGTCCTGTTCATCCTGCTGGCCTATTTTTCGGATGACATCATCGGGACGGTCTTAAAGATAGGCGGAACGCCTTACGACTGGATACTGACCTCTGCCATCCCGGCGCTTGACTTTGCAAGCTTTAACTCCGTCGTCCTGGCGGTTGTGGGCGTGTGTGCAAACGGGGCGGTGGCGCTGATCTCGCTGATATTGGTGCTGATCCTTGCGTGGAATTATATCAAGCTGCTTTTTGAGGCGGCGGAGCGGTATGTGCTACTGGGGGTGCTGGTCTATACGGCGCCTGTGGCGTTTTCCATGGGGGCATCCCAGAGCACATCCAATATCTTTAAGTCGTGGTGCCGGATGTTCGGCGGGCAGGTGTTCCTGCTGCTCATGAATGCGTGGTGTCTGCGGCTGTTTACATCCATGGTGGGGGCTTTTCTGGCGAACCCGCTTTCTTTGTAGGAAAATCTGTGCCTGCACCCAAATTTTCGGGCTGCGGCAGGAAAGGAGAACAGTGTGAAAAATGAATTTTCACACGGCGATTTGTGTCTGCGCGCTGCTTGCCACAAAGTCGCTTATGTACAAAGAGGAGTGTTTACACACCCTCTTGAGCAGCGTAGAAATGAGGTTATAATGCAAAAAAAGAAAAGATTCAAATGGATCATGCTTTCGGGTTGCATGACAGCGGCTTTTTTCCTTGCTTTCTGCCAGCCTGTCTTTGCCATGACGGAAAGTGAGATACAGGATCAGGTGAACGCCATGGGTAAGGAGGCCGCATCCGGCAGTGTGCTGATCTGGTTCCTCTGTGCTATCGCTTTTCTAAAGGTGTCTCAGAAGATCGATTCTTTTATGTCGAGCCTTGGGATCAATGTGGGGCACACGGGCGGCTCCATGCTGGCGGAGGCAATGATCGCAGCAAGGGGGATAGGAGGGCTGAAAAACTTCTCCAGCCAGCACTTTGGCGGGGGACACAGCAAGGTTTCTTCCCACACGAATGCCGGCTCTAAAGGGTTTATGTCCGGCGGGCTTGCCGGGATCGTGGGCAGCCGCATCACCAACAGCGCCGTAAAGTCGGCGACCGCTTCCTCTAAAACAAACGTCAGCCATCCTTCCGGGAAATCCGGCGGGGGGATCGGGAGCCATATTTACGCATCTTCCGTCAGCAAGGGCGGCAGCTTTGCAAACAATGTCATAGGGACCGTGGCTGCGGGAAACATTGCCGAGCTTGGCTTTATGAGCGGGCCGGAGGCGTCCCAGGCGCTCCAGTCCTATCTCGGCTATGCCGCTCTGGGGGAGAATGCCGGGCAGGTGCCTGTCTTTTCGGATGTGGAGATCGGCGGCGGGCGTATTACCGGGACGGAAACCTCGGAGGAACATCCCCAGGGGATTGCTTTTGGGATGTACCACGCAGGCCAGTATGCCGCCCCGGAGGGAAACTATACCACCGTACAGGCGGCGGATGGCAGCTCCTGGTATAAGCAGTATGCGCAGGATGCTGTGGATAAGTCCCCGTATATGGCCCCGGACGGCTCCATTGCCTATAAGGAATCCATAGTGAAAAAGCTGCCCCAGCCGCCCAAGAGAAGGGAGCGAATGTAATCATGGAAAACGAACAGAAAAGCGGCCTGTCGGAGACGCTGGAAACAGGACGCGCCGCCGCACATATGGTACGGGGCGCTGTGAAGGCAGGCAAGGCAGTATCGGGGGCAGCCAAAGGTGCGGCAGCCGCAGGGCCTTATGGTGCTGTTGCCGGTGCACTCTGGGAAAACCGCAGGCTGGTGGGCAGGGTCATCATCTTTGTCATTGCGCTGCTGCTAATCCCGGTGGTATTCGTGGTATCACTTCCCGCCGTGATCTTTGGCGGCCTGTCGGACGCTTTTTCTTCCACGGCTTTTTCTGATGCGCCGATCCTGAACAACAATGCGGCCATCCTGGAAAATGTGGCAGAGATCACCGCTGCCATAGACGGAATCATGGCCGGGGGACTGGAAGATACCATGAAGCAGATTGAGGCAGACTTTGCATCCTCCGGGGCGGATGAAATGGAGGTCATCAACCCTTATGCCGACAGCCCGCTCTATAATGCCAATCAATTTATTGGGATGTACTGCGCCTATAAAAACGGGGATTATGCAGGCATCTCCATTTCCGACATGGAAAATACGCTGTGTGCCGGCCAAAGCCATCTGTACTCCTACACGCAGGCGGAAGAAACGAGGACAAGGACCGAAACGGACTCCGCCACCGGGAAGGAGGTCTCCGTCACGGAAGACTGGCGGGTCTATACCATTGTTTATAACGGGGAAGCCTATTTCTCCGAGCAGGTCTTTGGGCTGAGCGGGGAACAGATGGCCCTTGCCAATGACTATGCACAGAACCTGAGCCTTTTCCTTGGGGACGGCATGATGCAGGGAATCACGGAATGGGACGGAAAATCCATTCCTTCCCTGGGGGATGTGCGCTTTACGGATGGCGTGACGGAGGTGGTCTACTATAATCAGCTGGATGAGCGTTATGCAGATAAGCCTTACGGCACCGACTATATCGGCAGCCACGGCTGCGGCCCCACGGCCATGGCAATCGTGGTATCCTCCCTTACGGACCGGACGGTTGACCCGGGGACAATGGCGGAATGGTCTTACCGGAACGGTTACTGGTGCAAGGACAGCGGCTCCTACCATGCGCTGATCCCCGCCGCCGCGAGGAACTGGGGGCTGAATGTGTCTGGCTGTACGGCGGCAGAGCCCCAGCGGATCCTGGACGCCCTGGCGGAAGGGAAGCTGGTGGTTGCGATCATGTCCCAGGGGCATTTTACAAAGTCGGGGCATTTTATCGTGCTGCGGGGCGTACAGAACGGGAAGATCCTGGTGGCTGATCCTGCCAGCTACAACAGGAGCGGGCAACTGTGGGATTTATCCATAGTCTTAAGGGAGGCCAGCCGGGGCGCCGCTGCCGGAGGGCCTTTCTGGATCATCGGTTAAAAGGAAATGAAGTTTCACTAAGGCAGTAAAGGACACTGCCTAAGAGAAACTATGTCATTTCCGGAAGAACGCCAAAATGGCGTTCTTCCAACAGATCAAAACATTGTCCCAAAACTATAAGTCCGGAAAACTTTGGTTTTCCGGACAGAATGAGAGGTAATATGAGCAATCAAAATGAAAATGATACATACATCATCCCACCCAATTTTATAGACACGGGCACTTTTTTCGGCGGGATGTTCAAGGCAAGGAACGTGATAGAGGCTGGCATCCTGTCTGCGGCTGTGGGGATACCGGTCTGTGCCTTCCTGCCCCTGGGGCTGACGGCAAAGATCATTGTGCTGTGCTTGACGGCGCTGCCCATTGCCCTGTTTGCCCTGATCGGCATTTCGGGGGAGAGCCTGTCCTCCTTTCTGGTGATCTTTGTAAAATACCTGAAAAACCGCCGTGTTGTGGGAGGGGATGTCTGTACCCGAGCGGAAGATCCCGCAGGGAAAGGCAGAGCGACGGAGAAGCCGAAAAAGTCCAAGGTGGAAAAAGGGGTGCCGGATACCCAGACAGAAACACGGGCAGGACGGCCTGCCAGACAGGCTGCGGCAAAAAAGAGCCGAAAGCGCCCGAAGGAAGACTTCCCCGCTGAATTTGACCAGGTAAGGGGATATGAGCTGCGCCAGAAACTCCGCCCGGCAAGGCAAACAGGGAAAGCAGGAGACAGGGATGCTTCGGGCAAAACGGCGGGAATGCCGGGGAAAAAGAGCCGGGATGCAGCAGCGGGGGATCGGCGCAGTCCGCACCCGCTGTCCCTGCGGGAACAGCAGCCCGCCTGCCTGAACCCGGTGGCGGATTACCTGCCCGTCTCGAAGATTGAAAACGGCATCATTTATACAAAAGACAGCCGTTATGTCAAGATCGTGGAGGTCGTGCCCATCAACTTCCTTCTGCGGAGCGCAAGGGAACAGAGGAACATCATTTATTCCTTTGTGTCCTATCTGAAGGTGAGCCCCGTCAGGCTGCAGTTCAAGGTACTGACGCGCAGGGCGGACATCGGGAGGCACATGGACACGGTGCAGAAGGAAATGGGGCGGGAGACCAACGAACAGTGCCGGCTCATGCAGGAGGATTATCTGCGGTTCGTGCAGCAGATCAGTTCCCACGAGGCAGTCACCCGCCGTTTTTTCCTGATCTTTGAGTATGAGCCATGGGGGAATGCCAGACGATCCGATGATGAGGGGGAGGCTGCCGCATTTTTACAGGGGGCAGTCCATACGGCGGCCAATTACCTGCGCCAGTGCGGGAATGAGGTCATTGTGCCGGAAAACGAGGACGAGTTTGCCGTGGACGTGCTCTATAACCTGCTCTGCCGGAATGAGAGTGCGGGAAAGCCCCTGCCGGAACGTGTCAGGGAGGTCATTGACAGGTACAGGGAGAGCGGCAGGCAGGGCGAGGTGGATGAGATCCCTGCGGGGGAGTTCTTTTCCCCGGGAAGCATTGATTTTACCCACGGCAGGTATATCTGCATTGACGGCCTTTATTATGCCTACCTCCTGGTGCCCTCGGACGGTTACAGGGTGCAGGTGCCCGCGGGGTGGCTGAGCCTGATCGTCAACGCCGGGGACGGGATCGACCTGGATATGTTCCTTTTCAGGCAGCCCAAGGAGCAGATCGTCCAGAAGGTGGGGCAGCAGCTGCGCATCAACCGCTCCAGGATCAAGGATGCCAGCGATACCAACACGGACTTTGACGACATAGACAGCGCCATCCGGGGCGGATATTTCCTGAAAGAGGGCCTGGCAAACAATGAGGATTTCTATTTCCTGAACCTGCTCATTACCGTTACCGCCTCCAGCGAAGAAGACCTGGAGTGGAAGGTGAACGAGATGAAGAAGTTGCTGGCCTCCCAGGATATGCAGCTTAGGACCTGCCATTTCCGGGAGGAACAGGCATTCCTGGCAAGCCTCCCCCTGGCGGCCATGGAGCGGGGGCTGTACGAAAAGAGCAGGCGCAACCTGCTGACCGGCGGGGCGGCAAGCTGCTATCCCTTTACCAGCTATGAGATGTGTGATGACAACGGCATCCTGTTAGGCGTGAATAAGTATAACAGCTCCCTCATCATCGTGGACATCTTCAACAGCGCCGTCTATAAGAATGCGAACATGGCAATCCTGGGCACCAGCGGCGCAGGGAAGACCTTTACCATGCAGCTCATGGCGCTGCGGATGCGCCGGAAGGGCATCCCCATTTACATCATTGCGCCCTTGAAGGGGCATGAGTTCCACCGGGCCTGTGCCAACGTGGGCGGCGAGTTCATCCAGATTTCTCCCGCAAGCCCCCACTGTATCAACGTGATGGAGATACGCCGGGTGGACCATACCGTGAACGAGCTGCTGGACGGTCCCGGCATCCGCCTCTCGGAACTGGCGGAGAAGATCCAGCGGCTGCACGTTTTTTTCAGCCTGCTGATCCCGGACATGACAAACGAGGAACGGCAGCTACTGGACGAGGCTCTGGTGCTGGCCTACGGGCAGAAGGGCATCACCCATGACAACGCCTCCCTGGAAGACCCGGAACGTCCCGGGCAGTACCGGGAGATGCCGGTGCTGGGCGATTTGTACGCCATCCTGAAGAAATACACCCAGACCAGGCGCATGGCAGTCATTTTGAACCGCCTTGTGAACGGCTCGGCCAGCACCTTCAACCAGCAGACCAACGTATCCCTGGATAACCGTTACACGGTGCTGGACATATCTTCCCTGACAGGGGACCTGCTTACGGTGGGGATGTTCGTGGCGCTGGATTTCGTCTGGGACCGGGCAAAGGAGGACCGGACGGAAGAAAAGGCAATCTTCATTGACGAGTGCTGGCAGCTCCTGTCCGGGGCAGGGGCGGCGGGCACCCGTATGGCGGGGGATTTCGTGCTGGAGATCTTTAAGACCATAAGGGGGTACGGCGGCTCCGCCATCTGCGCCAGCCAGGACCTGGACGACTTCTTCAACCTGGACGAAGGGCGTTTTGGGAAAGGAATCATCAACAATTCCAAGACCAAGATCATCCTGAACCTGGAGGATGACGAGGCCCAGCGTGTCCAGGACGCACTCCACCTGTCGGATGCCGAGGTCCTGGAGGTCACGCACTTTGAGCGGGGCAATGGGCTGATCAGCACCAACAACAATAACATCATGGTGGAGTTTAAGGCAAGTCCCCTGGAAAAGGATCTGATCACCACGGACAGGCGGGAGCTGAAGGACATCGTGGAGCGGATGCGGAAAGGGTGAGCGGAATCTGAAAGCGTATGGTTTACGCACAGATTACGCATTTGTCAAGAGACCAGGTTTTGATTACGCACAAAATACGCATGGATTACGCAATGGAAGGAGGATGCCATGAAAACAAGGGCGGACATATACGGGCAGGAGGCGGCTGATTTGCTGCGGGAGGTTTCCATGTACCCCGGCCTGTCGGAGGGGCAGCTTGCCCGGTTTCATCCGGGCAGGGAGGAAAAGGTCAGAAACCTGTTAGCCCATCTGCAGAGGCAGGGGCGCATTGCCCCGGCTGAAACAGGCGGCTATTTCCCTCAGGGGGAACATATGCGGGGCGCCGATGCAGGGCTGGTCCGTTCCGTGTGGGTGCTCCTGGACTTTATCGACCGTGTGGAGTACCATTCCCCTGGCGATTTTCCGGTAAAGCTGGTGTTCTTTTCGGCAGGCCGGATGTACGAGGTAGTCTATGTGGCTGAAGGGCAGGAGGCCCTGGTGGCACAGGCGCTGAAACAGTGCCGGCAGGGGGAGAGCCGCCGCATTGTGCTGGTGGAGGAGGCCGGGCAGATCCCCTTACTGCATTTCTCCGATATATCAGGCTTTTGCACGGTGGAGCCGGACGGGAAGGTAAGCTATTACAGGCAGGCTGAGCCTGATTGATACCTATAAACAGTTTCGTAACAGAAAGTGCAATGCGATTGGCATATCGAAGAAACTGATTGCTGTCAATAGTTTTTTCAGGACTGCACATTGTCATAAAAGCTGGCAAAAATTTTGCTTCGCAAATTTATCAAACATAAGTACCAGAGCGGAACAAACCGCAATAAGCGGTAACGGAATGGAGGAATTAGAAATTGGACAGAAAAATGATTTCCGCGCAGGTGGGGGAGATCCTGAACAGCCTCTCCCGGCTGAACAATAACATCTGCGCCATGGACACACTGGATATTCAGCGGTATCCGGAAAATTATGAGATCATCTCCACGGAGGCGGCGCTGCGGGCGGAAAGGATCGCCTGCAGGCTAAGGAACCTTTTGTTTGCGTCCACGGGCGTTCCCAAGAGGGATTACCTGATAAAGGCAGGTGAGGTACACGGCATAGAAATCGGCTACGCAGACGGCATCCTGGAGGTGACGCTGCCCCGGCTCCTGCCCAGAAAGAAGACCCGCCAGAGCAGCCTGTTCCTGACAGAACCGCTTTATGCGGCGCTGGAGCGGTATGCGGCGGAACACCCCACCCCCAGGTTCCGGGAATGCGTCATCTGCATCTCCCATGTCTACGGGCATGACCTGCCGGACTGGTGCCTGCTGGACTATGACAACCTGCAGCAGAAGCAGATCCTGGACACGGTGGCGCTGTATGTGATGCTGGACGACAGCGGGCTTTTGTGTGACGCCTACAACACCACGGAGCGGGGGGAGAAGGACTGCACCCGTATCTACGTCATGGAGAAGGGGCGCTTTGGGAAGTGGCTCTCGGAACGGGAAAAGCAGCTGAAAAACATATCAGATTTTTGAGGGATTTCACCACTGTTTTCCCTGATGTGTGAAAGCAGGGCGGAACACCCGTAAAAATGCTCCCTTGCGGGGGCGGTTAGAGGTGCAGAATTACCGAGGTCTTTAGCCGCTACGGTAAAAAACGCACGAAAAGGAGGCGGTCATGGGGGAAGGTGGACATTATTTCCCAAGGAAGGACACACAGGCATACCGGCTGCTTGAGATGGTGGCTGTCTGCGGCGAGTTCCCGGCAGAACTGATTTACAGACTTGCCGGCAGCACCAGCTATAAGGACACGGTTACATGGCTTTTAAAGAAAGAAAGGCTCCTGCGGGTCTATTACCGGGATGGGCTGCGGGGGTACAGGCTGGGGAGGCGGGCCAGGACGGCGCTGCTCTCGGACAATCCGGAGCGGTTTTCCTTTTACCTCACGGGGAACGTGGATACCAGCCTGTTAAAGAGCGAGGTCACCAGGAGGGTGCGACTGCACCGGATTGCCGAGGTCTATGTGGCGATGCGAAATGCCGGCGTGACAATTTTTAGGGATGAAAAGCCCAGGGTGTTTTTGCCGGATGGAGATCAGGACAGAGGGCTGGAGGGAGCGGCCTTTTACAGCTCCCGTGAGGTCAAGGAAACAGGGATCGAGGCGGTAAAGATCAAGGGCTCCCGCATGGCGGGGGTATTGCTTTCGCCGGATGGGGTTTTCCTTGCCTACAACAGCGGCCCGTACATGGCGAAGTGGGATTACCGGGCCGAGCAGAGGGCAAAGGCATGGATGCAGGTCACACTCTGCGGCGGGGGTGCCGGCCTGGGGTATGCGCCGGAGGATGTTTGCGGGCTGCTGTTTGGGGACAGCCTGGAGCCTTTCTGCCAGATCCTTTCCGGCGCGGACAGCGGCGCAAGGTGCTTTTTCCTGCTGGATGGCAGTTACGGGCATTTTTATTACCTGACAAACGACCACAAAGGGGAGGTGATGCTGAGGCTTTTGTGCGACAGGGACAGGAGGGAGGAGCTTGACCGCATCCTGTCCCAGGGGTTATGTGCGGGGAATCCCGGCGGGGTTATGGAAAATGATGCTCTGGACGGGAACGGGGATCCGGTGCTGTTCGGGTATCTGCCGGACATCCCCCGCATCCACCGTTTCTGCAGTGCGCTCCAGCTGCAGGAGCGGCATGGCACGCTGATCTGTTTTGACTTCCAGCGGGAGGTTCTGGAGCGCTGTTACGGAGGTCTGGTGGCATTCGAGGCCATCAGTTTTGAAAAATTTGAAAGGAGGTTTTACCCAGAGATATGAAAAGGATGTGGAAGACCATGATAGCTGCACCGGCGGCCCTGCTGGGTGTGCTGTATGCGGGAGGCTATCTGGCACAGTTTATTGGGAATTACGCGGTCTGGAAACAGGGGGGCGGCATTCCGGGGGACGGGACTTCCCCGGCTGGGATATCCCCCGGCTTTATGGCCTGCCTGGGTGCGGCGCTCACGCCGCCCTATGGGATCTACGGCATTTTTATCTGTATCGGGCTGCTGGCGGTGCTGCTGATTATGGTCATGCGGATGGGGTACAGCGATGCTGGGGAATATGACGGGGAGCGGAATTTTACATACTCCGCAAAGGGGACCTACGGCACTTCCGGCTGGATGGGGAAAAAGGAGATGGCAGGCGTCCTGGAGGTAGTGTCCGACCTTCGGCGCCATCACGGGGTCGTGCTGGGGATGCTGGAGGGGAAGGCGGTCTGCCTGCCGGAGAAGTCGCGGCTCAACAGCAACCTTGCGGTGTACGGCGCCAGCGGCAGCATGAAGACAAGGTCATTCTGCATGAACCGTATTTTGCAGGGAGTAGTTCGTGGGGAATCTCTCATCATCTGCGACCCAAAATCGGAGCTGTATGAGAAATCCAGCGGGTATCTCAGGGACCAGGGCTATGTGGTGAAGGTGTTCAACCTGGTGAGCCCGGAGAACTCGGATTCCTGGAACTGCCTTTCTGAGATCGAAGGGCAGGAGCTGATGGCACAGCTCTTTGTGGACGTCATCATCAAGAACACCATGGTGGGCAGCAAGGGAGACCACTTCTGGGATGCGGCGGAAATGAACCTCCTGAAAGCGCTGGTGCTGTATGTGGATCAGGGGTATCCCCAGGAAAACCGGAACATGGGGCAGGTGTACCGGCTCATCACCCTTGGCTCGGAGAATGCCCTGGATAGTCTCTTTGAGGTTCTTCCCGCCCGCCACCCGGCAAAAGCGCCCTACAGCCTGTTCAAGCAGGCGTCGGATTCTGTGCGGGGCGGGGTGGTGATCGGGCTTGGGAGCCGCCTGCAGGTATTTCAGGCGGAGCTGATCAAGAAGATAACGGCGCGGGATGAGATCGATCTGGAGCTGCCGGGGCAGGAGCGCTGCGCCTATTTCCTGGTGACGAGCGACCAGGACAGTACCTTCGACTTCCTGGCCTCACTGTTCCTGTCCTTTGCCTTTATCAAGCTGGTGCGCTATGCGGACAGAAACTGCGAGGGAGGCGTCCTGCCGGTGCCCGTCCATGTGCTGGGGGAGGAGCTGACCGCCTGCGGCACCATCCCCGACCTTTCCCGGCGCCTGAGCGTGATCCG
>CAZAMX010000022.1:0-15659 GCA_964486095.1 uncultured Acetatifactor sp.
TTGCTTTCGGCGCATGGTGTCGTATGCTCCGGAAAAGTTCACATTCATTTCTGATTCACATCAAATAACGGCACAGAAAGAGGAAAAGTATGGAAATAAACGAGTTTGCACAGAAGGTGCTAAAGGCAGTGGAAAAAGAGCTCCCCGCAGAATACCGGGCAGAGTTGAAGGAAGTACGAAAGAATAACGGAGTAAGGCTTCACGGCCTGCTGATCCTGCAGCCGGGGAAAAATGTGGTGCCTACGATTTATCTGGACAGCTTTTATGCGGCCTATGAGGACGGGGTGACCTTTCGGGAGGTATTGAACAGAATACTGGAGATCTTCCGCGAAGAAAGCCCCAGAGAAGACATTGACATGGATTTCTTTAAATCCTTTGAGAAGGTCAGGGACAGGATCTGCTATCGTCTGGTAGGCAGACATAATAACGCGGAGCTTCTTCGTGATATACCTTATGTGGATTTTCTGGATCTTGCCATATGCTTCTATTATGCCTACAGCGGCGGAGAGCTGGGCGACGGGACAATCCTCATACACAATTCCCACCTGGAACACTGGCATATAAAAACCGCAGATCTGATGAAGCTGGCCAAGGAGAACACGCCCAGGATTTTTCCTGCCAGAATCACCCCCATGCTGGAGATGCTGGGTGAAGAGGCGGATCTTTTGCAGAATCCCCTTTCGGAAGAGGACGTACCCCTGATGGTGCTGACTAACGCCGGTCGGCTTCACGGCGCGGCTTGTATGCTGTATCCGGGTATGCTGGAAGGGATCGGAGAGAAAAAGCAGGACGGCTTCTATATTATACCAAGCTCCATCCATGAGGTCCTGATCTTGGATAAGACGGGGATGGGAACGCCTGAAGAAATGAAAGGAATGATCCGCGAGGTGAATGCGCAGCATGTGGCTGCGGAAGAGATTTTATCGGATAATCTCTATTATTTTGACGTGCAGTCAGGAACTATTAAGATTATTTTATAAATTTTCGCTAATTGAAGGTAGACATACAGAAGATTTTATGATATTATGGTCAGGGTGATGTAATACTTTTGTAACAATTTGCATCCGTAGTCTAACGGATAGAACGAAGGCCTCCGACGCCTTTAATGCAGGTTCGATTCCTGTCGGATGCACTTTACATCACCCTGTACTGTAACATATCCACGAGATTCCAACATAATAGGGCCGCATGCGGCTCTATCATGTTTAAGGAAGGTGTAAATATGCGAAAAGATAAGTGGAAGACTATCCGCGATATTCTTGTTGGTAATTGCAAGATTGTTTTCCCTGTATTAGCCGTGGTGCTGGGCGCAGTTACGGTGGTTATCGCGCTGAATGCCAACAAGGCCGAGGCCGAGGCTCAGACTCAGGCGGACGGGCAGCCGCAGCAGGAGACTATAGAGAGCAGCGACGCAGCCGGTTCTTCGGCGGAAGATCAGCCTGAGGAGCGCGGGGTTCAGGCAGAGACAGTTCCTCTGGTAGCAAACGAGGACGGCAATATTTATACACTGGTGGCCACCTATTATAATGCCATCGGCACCGGCGACATGGGAACCCTTCAGTCCATATGTCACGGAATCAGTGAAAACACACTGCTCTATTACGAAGAGCTGTCAAGCTATATTGACCATTATTCCGATATAGAAATATATACCAAGCAGGGTCCCGCGGAGGGAACGGCCATTGCTTATGTGTATTATAAGATGGGCCTGGAGGACAAAGATGAATGCCCGGGATACGAGGCGCTTTATGTTTGTACCGAAGAGGATGGCAGCCTTTATATCAAGGACAACAGTCTTTTTACCGAGGAAGAAAAGCAGTATATCAGGACTGCTAACGGGCAGGTGGACGTATTGGAGCTCGATACCCGGGTGGCGGCGGAATATAATGAGCTGATTGAGCAGAATCCTTCGCTGCTGGAGTATGCAAGTTTGGTGAAGGCGCAGGTTAATACCAAGGTGGGAGAAACATTGGCCAGCAGAGTCCAGGGTGAAGAGTCTCAGGAGCCGGAGAGTACGGAGCAGCCCACGGGAGAAGGCGCTCAGGCGCCTGAAGGATCCCAGGAGCCGGTACCGGCCGGACCGAAGTATGCCAGTTCAACCACTACTGTTAATGTAAGAAGCTCGGACAGCGAGCAGGCCGACAAGCTGGGAAAGGTATCCCGGGGCACCAGGCTTGCAGTGCAGGAAGTCCGCTTAAACGGCTGGACGAAGGTGCTTTACGAGGGCAGGGACGGCTATATTAAATCGGAGTATCTGCAGTTTGAAGAAAATACCGCCGATCTGCAGGTGATCGGTACCGTTACGGCCACCACGAATCTGAATGTCCGCGTGTCGGCAAGCGAGACCGCCGAGAGGCTGGGGGTGCTTGCAGGCGGTTCTTCCCTTGAGCTGCTTGCCAATGAAAACGGGTGGTGTAAGGTGAATTATAACGGCCAGGTGGGGTATGTGAAGGCCGATTATGTGACCCAGCAGTAAGCCGTAAAGGAATAAAGCATAAAAGAATAAAATTAAGAAAATTGGGAAGTCTTTTACTGAAAACAGGAAGACTTCCTTTTTTACATGGAAAAATTTGATCTCGGGACTTGTGACATAAGCGTGTTCCAGGATTCCCACCGATTAAGCCGCTCAGGGAGAGTAAAGCGTCTTCATGGAGAGAAGCGTGTACTCCTTTCCTGTGTGGCAGAATGAGAGGAAATATGACGTCTCAGGAGATAGCAATTTACCGGGAAATTCAAAAAAATACGGAAACGGCAATGAAAGCCATTGATACGATAGCAGATAAGGTATATGATGACGCGCTGGCTATGCAGCTTTCCAGACAGACTTTGAAATATTCGGAAATCCATAATGCGGCTTCCAGGCAGCTGATTGCCGGCAAGGCGGAATATTATCGGAGCGGTGCGCTGGCAGACGCCATGCTGCGTACAGGGCTTCATTATAATACCCTGCTTAATACCAGTACAGGGCATATTGCGGAACTGATGATAAAGAACAGTACAAACGGGATTTTGGAGATGGAAAAGGCGCTGAAACACAATGAAAATGCCGGTGAGCGTTCCACGGCCCTGGCACGTCAGCTGATCGAATGCGAAGAGAAGAATGTGGCCAGGTTGAAGCAGTATTTGTAATATAGCGACTGTACTTTTGTACAAAATAGATAAAAAAATATTATAAAACTTTTGCAGTTTAATTGGATAAAGTAATTGTGCAATGGACAAGGATGGTTTATAATGTTTTTTGGATCGTGACGCCGGGGGCGTCAAACTAAATGAAGGAGGACATTGGAAATGTCATATGTGGACGAAGTTTATGACCTGGTGGTTGCCAAGAATCCAGCACAGCCGGAATTCCATCAGGCAGTGAAGGAGGTTTTGGAGTCTCTGCGCGTAGTGATCGAGGCAAATGAAGAAAAATACCGGAAGGACGCTCTGCTGGAGAGACTGGTTACTCCGGAAAGACAGCTGTTATTCAGAGTACCCTGGGTGGATGATAAGGGCCAGGTACAGGTAAACAACGGCTTCAGAGTTCAGTTTAATTCTGCCATCGGACCTTACAAGGGAGGCTTAAGGCTTCATCCCAGTGTTAATCTTGGTATCATTAAATTCCTGGGCTTTGAGCAGATTTTTAAGAATTCGTTGACCGGGCTGCCCATCGGCGGCGGCAAGGGCGGTTCCGACTTTGATCCCAAGGGTAAATCCGACAGGGAAGTGATGGCATTCTGCCAGAGCTTTATCAATGAATTACATAAGTACATCGGCGCGGATACCGATGTGCCTGCAGGGGACATCGGCACCGGCGCAAGAGAGATCGGCTATATGTACGGTCAGTATAAGCGGCTTACGGGTCTGTATGAGGGTGTGCTTACCGGCAAGGGTCTTTCCTACGGCGGCTCTCTGGCAAGAACGGAAGCTACAGGGTATGGTCTGCTTTATTTAACAGAGGAAATGTTAAAATGCAACGGCAAGGACATAGCCGGTATGACCATCGCCGTATCCGGCGCGGGCAACGTAGCTATTTATGCTATCCAGAAGGCGCAGCAGCTTGGCGGCAGGCCTGTAACCTGTTCCGATTCCACCGGCTGGATTTATGATCCGGAGGGAATTGATGTGGCGCTGCTGAAAGAGGTAAAGGAAGTAAAGCGTGCAAGATTGAGTGAATATGCTGCGGCAAGACCCAGTGCTCAGTATCATGAGAAGAAAAACGGTGAGCATGGCGTATGGAGTGTAAAGTGCGACGTGGCCCTTCCCTGCGCGACCCAGAACGAGCTTGATCTGGAAGATGCAAAGATGCTGGTGGCAAACGGCTGCTTTGCAGTGGCGGAGGGTGCTAATATGCCTACCACCATGGAAGCTACCGATTATCTTCAGAAGAACGGCGTGCTGTTCTGCCCCGGAAAGGCTGCCAACGCAGGCGGCGTGGCTACATCCGCTCTGGAGATGAGCCAGAACAGCGAGCGGCTTTCCTGGACCTTTGAGGAAGTGGATGCAAAGCTGAAGAATATCATGGTGAACATTTTCCATAATCTGGACAGTGCCGCAAAGAAGTACGGCATGGAAGGCAATTATGTGGCAGGTGCCAATATTGCCGGTTTTTTGAAGGTAGCTGAGGCTATGACTGCTCAGGGAATCGTGTAAAGCATAAGGCGGATAAAAGCCCGGTTATATCAGGAGAGCTTTGCTTTCCTGATATAACCGGGCCCTTTTTTGGCAGAATATTGCAGGGAACCCCGTCAGAGGATTTCCGCAAATATCCGGTAGGAAGGTTTTTCCTTTCCGTACAGATCCGTGGAGCCGTGAATGCGCTGCTTCAGCTTTCCCTCGCCGGACTCGCCGCAATGGGTCCTGTAATCGTTTAAAGAAAACCAGACGTATCCTGCCATATTGGGGAGGGATTTGTAAATGGGGATCCGCTCCAAAAGAATTTCGGTTCTCCGCTGATCTCCGCCCGAAAATGCCGGCTCGCAAAGACCGAATTCGGAAACAAGGGAGGGCATATTGCCGAATTTCGCATAGGTTCGCCGGATAACGCCTTCCTCGTCATCACAGGGCTGCCATAAGCCCAGATACTCGTTCCACATGGCTATGTCTCCATACATGGCGGCATCGTCCAGGTCTATATTGGTGTCTCGGCAGACAGAATTTGATACATAATTTACCAGCCGGCTCGAGTCAAGGGATTTGAAATAAGCATACATCTGTTTGACATAATCTATGGTGGAGGGAAACTCTCCGCCCAGCTCATTGCCTACGCCCCAGCAGATAACGGAAGGGTGGTGGGAATGGTAATGAATCATTTCACCGGCCTGCATTTTTGCTATTTTCAGCTGAAGGGGCGTCGCTTCTTTGGGGTAACCCCAATAGGGTATTTCCTCCTGAACCAGTAAGCCGTTTTCATCGCACCAGTCAAATAGAGAGGTGTCCTGCTGCCAGTGGAAGCGGGTGAATATGCAGCCGGCCGCTTTCAGCTGAGACAGGCATTTTATGCTATGCGCCAGCGGTTCCGCCATGCCGTAGTCCGGATGGGAGCCCGGCATCCATTCACAGCCCTTCAAATAGATTTCCCGGCCGTTAAGCAGGACTTTTGTACCCTTGACTTCAATGGTCCTAAAGCCTGTGCGCTTTGAGATACTGTCGTTTTGCGTGCTGACACAAACCACATAAAGATTAGGATTCAGGCAATCCCACAGCTTCAGATTTTGAAAGGGAAGTTCGATGCTGCCTTCGGAAGAGGCTGCTGCTGTGAGAACGGTCTCATGGGTCTGAAGGTCCGTTACCCGGATATTTACGGGCTGGGGCAGGGCAGTGATGAAAAGCTTCAGGACACCGCTGCAGAGTTTTTCGTTCATTTCCGTAATCTTGTAACGCACCTGCAGGTTAAATAAATCGGTACGGTCGCAGACTGTGAGACTGACACCCCGGATCAGACCGCCGTCATCTGCCCAGTCATAATCCAGCCGGTGGGGCAGCATCTCATCCTTGCTGTGATTATCTACCGTCACCCGGAGAGTATTCCTGCCTGCCAAAACAAGGTCTGTGATGTCAAACTCAAAGGGGGTGTCTCCGGAGCCGGTGTGGATACCGGCAAGCCTGTCGTTTACATACACGTTGGCCGTATGGTAGGCGGCGCCAAAATAAATAAAAATTTTTTTGCCCTTAGGGGCTTCCAGGCCTACGACAGTACTGTATTCGGCTTCGCCGCGGTAAAGCTGGACCGCCTTGTTGTCGTCCACATTCCAGGTGTGGGGCAGAGTGACCTGTGTTTCAAAGTCAAGACTCTTGATTTTAAAGTGCCAGTTTTTTAAATCAATCCTTTTTTTCATACTAACCTCTCATTCTGCCGCATAAGCAGCATGTTATTTTTCGTTTGCTATTTTTCTTAAGCCCTTTTCCCCAAGAAAAATCATATGCAGGCAATACTCTTGATGATGGTTCTAAAGTTAATTATTTCAAAATATTGACTCATTACTTGAATTACTATACTATGATTTTAAGAAGATGTATTTTGATAAATTGCTAAAAAATTTAGAAATTCTGCTATGAGGTGTAAGATGGCGGCAATACAGGACGGCGTATCGGAAAGATCTGAAATGTATTTTTCTTCCCTGCATCAGGGCAGGGGCTTTTTTTTCTATCCTTTAAGTGTGGGGCATTTTTATTGCAATAGTGATTACAGAGTGGAGAGAGATTTTTTTGACAGCATTCTGGTGACATACATTATAAGAGGTGCTTTTTCTTTTTTTGCTGATGGCAGGAAACAGACGGCCCGTTCCGGTGAAGCGGCTTTGATCGACTGCTTCCATCCTCATGTGTATTTTGCAGATCCCGGTTTTGAGGCGTATTGGGTACATATCGAAGGTCCTGATTCTTATGAAATATATCGGGAACTGAAAGCAAGAAGGGGCAGCATCATAGCCGCGGGAGAACAGACGAAGACCAGGATAAAGGAAATATTTTATGATGTGAAATTTGGGGGCGCTGCTCCTGGTACTGACAGGGGGGGCCGGGAGGGAATCCGGGAGTTTGAGAAGCGCGAAGGACTCAGGGACAGTGCCATGTCACTGAAGCTGTATGGACTGCTGATGGAGCTTTTTGACTACGATGATGCTGACAATAGGGACGAGCCGGTAAGTCAGGCAGTCAATTATATTCTGAGTCATTATGGTGACGGTTTGTCGGTAGCAGAAGTGGCCGACAGTGTACACTTAAGTCCCTCTCAGTTTTCCAGAAGATTTAAAAGAAAAACCGGGGCCTCTCCGTACGATTATATTCTCGGGGTAAGGCTGACAAAGGCCAAGGAGCTTTTAAAGAATACCAGGCTGTCTGTCAGTGAAATAGCTTACCGGACAGGGTTTGGCAGCGACGCAAACTTCATTTATTTTTTTAAGAAGCAGGAAGGAATTTCGCCCCTGAAGTTTCGGAATATTTTGTTTTGAGACGGAGAGATTTCTGCGTTTTTATAAAGAATGGAGAGGATTTTGCCGATATAGTAAAGAAATAGTGACACGAACAGCTATATTATGATCATTTGTCTGAATCAGGGAGGATGACGACATGAATATTATGACAAGCATGGGTAGTTCTGCAAAGAACCAGTACGGACTGAGAAACACGGATGGAAGCTCAGGAACCCGACTTTCCATTGCCAGAGAGGTAGCGGAGAGAAGAGAAGCGGTCAGAGCGCGGGCAAAGGCCGAACAGAAGGCAAGAGAGGCAAAGCGGGCAAAAGCGGCCAAAAAGGCCAAGGAAGCCCAGAAGAAGCAGCTGGCGAAGAAAAAGCTGCATTATAATTTTAAACAGATTTCCAACCGGATTCTGCAGGCAAAAACCTCCGGCAATGCTAGAAAAGCGATGAACAGTGCCAGGCGGAAGGTGGTGGAACTGCGCAAAAAGCTGAAGATGTCCAATACGGATAATCAGGGTCTGCTGAACGCAATCCGCCACGCTGAGGCCATGGCACGGGTGGCAAAAAAGAAGGTGCGTCATCTGGAAGAGGAAGAAAATGTGAAGCTCCGGGGCGGTGTGTGTGAAGCACAGCTGGAAGAGGACATGGAAGAGTCTGCAGAGCAGGACTGGGAAGAAGAGGTCATGGATGGAGAAGGGGAGCTTACCTTTGACATGGAGGATCTGCAGGAGCTGATGGAGCTTTATCAGGAGCTGATGGATGAGGCCATGGAGGACATGGAAGAGTTAAGCGATCTGGAGGATATGATTTTGGGCAGTCCGGGGATAGAGATGGATCCTGAGGACCTGGATCAGCTTAAGAAAAAGCACCGTTCGGAAGAGCTTTGCAAGATTATGGAAGCAGATATGAAGTATCTGAAGGCCATGTTCGAAAAGCTGGCAAAGGAGCAGCAAAGCAGTGCTGACGGTTTGGGCAGCAGCACGGACAGCGGAGAACGATGTGCGGCAGGCTATGATACAGGCGGTGTATCTTTGGCGCTGGGCGGAGTGGAGATTCCCGTGGAAACCCAGGCGGTAAGCGCCGCGGAGTTGGTGGAGGGAGGAATGATTGACGCGTCCGTCTAGAAATCTGAGATGATTTGTATAGGGGGAAGATTTGTATGCTGATGCTGGTTAAGACGCCGCTCACATGTGTTATATTTATGCTCTACACTATGGGGTTTTATTATCGAAAGCCCCATATTCCCATCAGGTCAACCAAAATATTCCAGAGACTGATAGCCGTGGCACTGCTGAACTCATCTTTTGACCTGATCACAGTCTGTACGGTGAACAACAGGGATGTGATTCCGGAGTTTGTCAATCTGATTGCCCACATTATCTATTTAATGTCCATACTGGGATTTATTTATCTGCTGTTTTTATATATGAGAAGCTATCTGGAAACAAGTCTGAAGTTTTCAGGAACAGTCAGATTCTTGCATAATCTGCCCTTTGCGGTATCTGCAGTGGGAATTTTAGTATTGCCTATCACTTATGTTCACGGCGAAGTGACAGACTATTCTCTGGGGCCGAAGGCTTATGCCCTGTACGGGAGTCTGGCGGTCTATCTGATCTTAATCCTGTATTATTGTCTTCGTTATTGGAAATTACTTGACAGTGAGAAGCGGATGGCAATTCTGCTTGCCGTGCCGCTTTTTGTCATCACTGCGGTGATCCAGGTAGTGCTGCCGGAAACGCTGTTGGTGGTGGTCTGCTCTACGCTGATTCTTTTGGGACTGATTTTAAGCAATGAGAATACGGAAAAGTATGTGGACAGAGAAACAGCATTATTTAATCAATATTCTCTGGAAAAGGTGCTGAATGAATTTGATTTTGAAAAACAGCATCTGATCGCGGCGATTCTTTGTTTTGCCAGAACGGAGAACAGCTCCGACTGGGAGCTGGATGCCCGGATATTAGATGATGTTTACAGGGAATTAAGGCAATACCGGCTGTATGGGTACCGCGTGTGTGAGAATGGTGTGGCGTTTATCTGTGGTACCAGAACCAAGGCCTCTCTGGTGTTGAAGGAGATCAAGAGTATTATCGAAGCAAAATATGGACGGGAAGCCTTCAGTGTTGAAACAAATATTTTGGTAGAAGAAGCAGCCGATGCGAAGAGCGGCTGTATCCGAAGCATTATTACCTTTTGCACTGAGGCGGGCAGCCGCTTTGCCTATATTGATCACCTGACGAATGTTTATAACCGCAACGCGCTGGAGAGGGATCTGAATGAGCGGCAGGGGAATGGCGCAGAGTACTATCTGATTGCAGATCTGAACAATTTGAAGACGGTAAACGATACCCTTGGCCATTCGGCCGGGGACGCGCTGCTGCAGGGCTTTGCACAGCTGCTGGCGGATGCAGTGGGAGCAAACGGCAGAGTGTACCGGCAGGGCGGGGACGAATTTGCGGTTCTTTATGATGGGGATGCTCAGAGGCTGATAAAGAATTTGGACGAGCGGTGTGAAGCTTATAATCAGTCCTGTGACGTTCCGCTCAGTTATGCCATTGGCTGCTGCCGGACAGCGGAGGAAGGATTTCGGGATGTGGCAGACCAAATGATGTACGAAGACAAAAGGAGGAAAAAAGCGGCGAAGGCGCTAAAATCCGGCAGCTTATAAAAGATCAGCATGAATTGTTGCGGGTTTTGAGAGGTTTTAAATTATTGTGTTAACAAATGTGGAAAAATGTGATAAAATTATCTTGATTATTTTATGGGAAGTGGTACAATAGTACTAGAGTACTAGAAAAAATTCGGAGGAGGATACGCGTACGAGGAAGATACATAAAGCATTGTCAATGAGACTACTGCAACTCCTTCTGATTTTGTTTCCCTGTTTTTGTCTGTTTGGGCGAACGGTGCAGGCAGCCGAGACGGAAAAGCGCGTTCTGTTTATCAGCTCTTATTCATATGCCTGGGAGTTGGTTCAACTGCAGATTGAAGGAATTCGTGCGGGATTGGGCGATGATGTGATATTGGACTATGAGTTCATGGATACAAAGCGCGTAAATACGGAAGAATCCCTGGAGCTGTTTTATGAGGGACTGGCTTATCGGCTTTCTATGGTGGAACCGTATGATGCGGTGATTCTGGGAGATGATGCGGCGCTGAGGTTTGCCATGGAACATCAGGAAGAGCTTTTTCCGGGAATTCCCATGGTTTTTGAAGGAGTTAATGACGAAAATCTTGCCATGGAAGCAGTAGAAAATCCAATGATAGCAGGTGTTTTGGAACGGCTTTCCGTGGAGAAGAATATTGAACTGGGGTTGAAAATCAATCCGAAGGCCAAAAGAGTGGTGGCAATTCTGGACGATACCATTACCGGTGAAGCGGAGCGGAAACGCTATTATCAATGTGCAGAGCAGTATCCCCAGCTGGAATTTGATGAGATTAATGTATCCCAGTCCAGAAATTTTTCAATTAGATATGCCCTTGGGAGCCTGCCTAAGGAAACCATTCTGATATACATTGTGATGACGGAGGACATTGAGGGCCGGCGGTATACGGATAAGCAGGCCATCGATCTGATCACGGAGTGTTCTACGGTGCCGGTCCTGCGTATGGTGGACGGCGGGATCGGAAGCGGACTTCTGGGGGGCAATGTGGTATCCATGTATAAATCAGGAGAGATCGCCGCCCGGATCGCCACGGAGATTATGAAGGGGGCTCCGGTCAGTGGATTTGAGCTGGTGACGGACAGTCTCCAGACCTATCGCGTGGATGCACTTGTGATGGAAAAATTCGGTATACGCATGTCTGTTCTCCCCAAAGAGACGGAGATCATCAATAAAAAGACCAGTTTTTTTGAGAGAAACAAGGAAGCGATGGTTCCATTCAGTATTTTGGTGGCCGCACTGCTGGTTGTGGTAGGATGGGCGTTGTTTGATAATTTAAAGCGGCGTCATCTGATGGTGGAGCTGGAGGGCACAAAAAAGATTATGGAGTCTGCCTCACAGCATGACTTTCTTACAGGGATTCCCAACAGAAGCAAGTTTATGAGTGATATAGAGCGTCTGGTAGGAGAAAAAAAGCCCTGTACGGTTATTATGATTGATATAGATGATTTCAAGAAGATCAATGATACCTTGGGTCATACGGCAGGCGACGAGGCGTTAAAGCAGGTTGCTTCCCGTTTGAAGGACATGGGTTCTCCGCTTTTGACTCCTTATCGTTTTGCCGGGGATGAATTTATTTTGATTTTGGAGAGCAATCAGTATAAGATTGTAGAAAAGACGGCGTATCAATGCAGGCAGGTTTTTACAAGTCCCTTTATTCTGGATGGCAAAAAGGCCAAGGTATGCGGCAGTATAGGAATTGCTTCTTATCCTAAGGATTCGGAGGATGTGGAACAGCTGATTATCTGTGCGGATGACGCCATGTATCAGGTGAAGAAGAATGGTAAGAATGACTTTGCTTTTTACAGCGCGCAGGAATTTTGAAGAAATACAGAAATAAGCAAAGGCCCACCTTGGGGTGGGCCTTTTTACTCTGTGTTGAAAGGAAATTATAAATGGCAGGAAAGAAGTTTTATGCCGTAAGACGAGGGAAAAAAACGGGTGTTTTTAAAACCTGGGAGGAATGCCGGGATTCTGTGGAGGGCTATCCGAAGGCGGAATATAAGAGCTTTGCTTCCGTTAAGGAAGCGGAAGCTTATCTGGGGACTGGGGAACAGTTTCAGGTGCGGGGGGAACTGCCGGATGAGGGATGGCTTTTGGCATATGTGGATGGAAGCTATGAGGATTCTCTCAAAAAATATGCTTTTGGCTGTGTATTTTTGTCGCCGGACGGACATATTTATACCCAATACGGCAATGGAGACAATCCCCAGTCTCTTCAGCACAGAAATGTAACGGGTGAAATGCTCGGAGCCATGTATGCGGTAAAGACAGCCATGGTTAACGGATTTCGGGGGATAGAAATCTGCTATGATTATCAGGGAATCGAAAAGTGGGTTACCGGGGAGTGGCGTTCCAAAACGGAGCTGACCCGGAAATATACCGAAGCCATGCGGAACTGGGGCAGGGGTATTGAAATCAGATTCCGTAAGGTAGAGGCGCATACCAATGTGCGGTATAACGAATTGGCCGACAGACTGGCAAAAATGGGACTGCGGGAGGGAAGCGGGGTCCCTAAAACGGGACCGCTGGAAGAAATGGAAGAGTATGACGAAGCATGAGGACGGAGAATCGCGGATAAACAAATATCTGGCACATGCCGGAGTCTGCTCCAGACGCGAGGCAGACAGGCTGATTGAGCAGGGAAAGGTGCTGGTGAACGGGCAGCGGCCGGATACCGGGCAGACGGTAAGCCACAGGGACGAGATCACCGTAAACGGAAAACCGGTGCAGGGTCAAAGAAAAAATGTAGTGCTGGCCTTTTATAAACCGGTGGGGGTTACCTGTACGGAGAAGGATGCCCATGCGGAGAAAATCATCAATGATTTGGTACATTATCCCGTCAGAGTTACCTATGCGGGAAGGCTGGATAAGGATTCGGAGGGGCTGCTGCTTCTTACTAATGACGGAGATCTGATCCAGGGAATGATGCGGGGGGCAAACCGCCACGAAAAGGAATATATCGTCCGGGTGGACAAAGAAATAACGCCTGATTTTTTATCCAGAATGGCATCCGGCATCTATTTAAAGGAGCTAAAGATAAAGACCCGGGAGTGCAGGCTGGAGCAGATGGGCGGGTATACCTTCAAAATAGTTTTGACCCAGGGGGTCAACAGACAGATCCGCAGGATGTGTGCTGCCTGCGGATGGCAGGTGAAGGCAATCAAGCGGGTCAGGATTATGAATATAACCCTGGGTGATCTGAAGCCGGGAGAGTTTGTGGAGCTTTCAGAGCAGGAGGTAGAACGGTTGTATCGGGATTGCGGGCTTAAAGTGTGAAGAAAATCTAAGTCATTCCCCGAAGAACGCAAAACCGGCGTTCTTCACGGATTGTTTGTGCCGGTTACACCGGCATGACGGGAAGTGTGAAGGGAATGAAGATTTTCTAAAGCAGTATGTTTGGAAGGGTGGATATAGGATGCAGAACAGACAGTCTGAAAAAATAGAGCGGATAAAATATTTAGCGGACCTTTTAAACCGTGCGGCAAAGGCTTATTATGCCGAGGACAGAGAGATCATGAGCAATCAGGAATATGATGCTCTTTATGACGAGCTGCAGGAGCTGGAGCAGGAGACGGGTTTTCTGCCGGCGGGCAGTCCTACTGTCCGGGTGGGATATGAGGCAGTGGATGAGCTTCCGAAAGAGAAACATGAGGCTCCGATGCTGTCTTTGGGTAAGACCAAGAGCCGGGAAGAGCTGCGGGATTGGCTGCAGGGTAATCCTGCGATATTGAGCTGGAAACTGGACGGATTGACGGTAGTTTTGACCTATCATGACGGAAAACTTGCAAAAGCAGTGACCAGAGGGAACGGTGAGATCGGGGAGGTTGTCACCAATAATGCAAGGACATTTAAAAATATTCCCCTGGCAATTCCCTTTACCGGGGATCTGGTGCTTCGGGGGGAGGCAGTGATTACGTACTCCGATTTTGAAAAATTAAATGCGGAATTGGAGGATGCGGAGGCCAGATATAAGAATCCGCGGAATCTGTGCAGCGGCTCTGTACGTCAGTTAAGCAGTGAGGTAACGGCGGGACGGAATGTGCGCTTTTATGCCTTCAGCCTGGTCAGTGCTTCCGGAGCAGAATTTCATAATTCCCGGGAAGAGCAGTTTCGTTTTCTGGCGGAGCAGGGCTTTGAGGTTGTGGAGCATTATATGGTAACAGAAGAGAATATTTTGGATACCATAGAGCTTTTTGAAAAAAAGATCGAGAGCTACGATGTTCCCTCGGACGGTTTGGTGTTAACTTACGAGGATATTGCGTATGGACAGTCTTTGGGCAGAACGGCAAAATTTCCCCGCCACTCCATTGCGTTTAAATGGGCGGATGAACTGCGGGAGACCACACTTAAGGAAATTGAGTGGAGTCCCAGCCGCACGGGGCTGATTAATCCGGTGGCGATTTTTGAGCCGGTGGAGCTGGAGGGCACCACGGTCAGCCGGGCTTCGGTCCATAATATCAGTATTCTGCGGGGACTGAAGCTGGGGATCGGGGATCGGATTACGGTCTATAAGGCCAATATGATTATTCCTCAGATCGCGGAAAATCTGACCTGCAGCGACAACGTGAAGATCCCTGAGCTTTGTCCCGTCTGCGGCGGGAAAACGGAGATCCGGCAGGTGAATGAGGTGCAGTCTCTGTATTGTACCAACGAGAAGTGTGCGGCCAAGCGGATCAAGGCGTTCACTCTGTTTGTCAGCCGGGATGCTATGAACATTGAGGGACTTTCCGAGGCCACTCTGGAAAAATTTGTGGATATGGGTTTTATTCAGGAGTATGCGGATCTTTACCATCTGGACAGATATAAGGATCAGATCGTGGAGATGGAGGGATTTGGCGAGAAATCCTATCATAATCTGGCGGACAGTATCAATGCTTCCAGAAGCACAACCCTGCCCAGAGTTATTTACGGACTTGGCATTGCCAATATTGGCGTGGCCAATGCGAAGATGCTTTGCCGGCATTTTTCTTATGATATTGAGCAGCTGCGGAATGCGGATGTGGAGACCTTGAGCGCCATCGAAGGGGTCGGGGAGGTGATTGCTTCCGCATTTGTGGAATATATGCAGGACGAGGATAATCTGCAGAAAATAGATCATCTGCTGGCAGAGCTGCAGGTGGAGGTGCCTGTGGTGGAAGAGGGCAGTCAGACCCTTGCCGGGCTGCAGTTTGTGATCACCGGCAGTTTAAACCGTTTCGGAAGCAGAAACGATCTGAAGGAGATCATAGAAAACAAGGGCGGCAAGGTGACGGGAAGCGTCACGGGAAAGACCACAGCCTTAATTAATAATGACATCACCTCAAATTCATCCAAAAATAAAAAGGCTAAGGAGCTGGAGGTTCCCATTTTGTCGGAAGATGATTTCCTGACGGAGTACGGAATAGAGGTTTAGCGCGGACGTAAAATTTCGGATATTGAAGGAGGAAAGGGAATATGCCCATCAGGACGCAGAGCGATCTGCCTGCAAAGGAAATACTGGAAAATGAAAATATATTTGTGATGGACGAATTCAGGGCCATGCACCAGGATATTCGTCCTCTTCAGGTGCTGATATTGAATAATATGCCCATCAAGCAGGATACGGAGCTGCAGTT
>CAZAMX010000023.1:0-15559 GCA_964486095.1 uncultured Acetatifactor sp.
GTTCCGGGGTTAAACTGTTATTCCTGCCCGGGGGCAATCGGTTCCTGCCCGCTGGGGGCGCTTCAAAATGCCCTGAGCAATCTGCCGAATAAACTGCCCCTTTACATAATTGGCTTTTTACTGCTTGTGGGTGTGGCATTGGGCAGAGTGGTGTGCGGCTTTTTGTGCCCTTTTGGGTTGCTCCAGGAGCTTCTGCATAAAATTCCCACGCCGAAATTAAAGAAGAACCGGTTTACCAGAGGGCTTTCCTGGCTGAAAGATGTGGTTCTGGCTGTATTCGTGGCGGCATTGCCGGTATGGTATGCGTTTGCCAAGGGGATGCCGGTGCCGGCCTTTTGTAAATATATCTGTCCGGCAGGGACCCTGGAGGGCGGATTTTTCCTTGGGGGAATGCGCGAAGAGTACCGTGCACTGGCGGGTGTACTGTTTAACTGGAAGGCTGTTGTGTGCGTGGTAATCCTAGCCGGCTGTATTTTTGTGTATCGGGGATTTTGCAGGTTTTTGTGTCCGCTGGGAGCCATATATTCTTTCTTTTCCCGTATTGCGCTGCTGGCGGTGCGGGTGGACAAAAATTTGTGCAATGAATGCGGACTGTGCGTGATGGCCTGCCCTATGGACATCCGCCAGGTAGGGGATCATGAGTGCATTCATTGCGGGCGTTGTGTATCAAACTGCCCTAAAAATGCAATTTATTTTGGAAAGGAGCGGAAAGCGAACAATGAAAGTAATAAAAAGTAAAATCAAATATAAGAATAGGAAGTCAAATGCGCTGGTTCTCATGCTGGCGCTGTGTTTGGCGCTTTCGGCCTGTGCAGGAGAAGCCGGCGAGCGTACGGACAGCGTGAAGAATGAGTCTGCGGCGGATGGAGGCGAGGATAGCGGAGCCGCAGCAGGCGGGGCCGGACAGGAAGATCAGGCCTCAGAGAATGCCGAACAGAAGGAATCGGAGGGCCCTGTGGAGGTGGGCGATGATTATCGGGATTTCACGGCTGCTTTGACGGACGGAAGCAGCTTTACTCTGTCTGATCATGCAGGCAGTGTAATTTTGATAAATTTCTGGGCTACCTGGTGCGGTCCCTGTGTGCGGGAGATGCCCGCGTTTCCCATGCTGATAGAAAAATATGGGGAGGATTTAACGCTGTTGGCGGTGAATGCGGGAGAACTGGAAGAAAGCGTACAGCGTTTTCTGGAGAAAAACGGGTATGAATTTCCCGTGGCGCTGGATACGGAGGGTGAGATCTGCAATCTATATCCTTCTGACGGAATTCCATACACCGTATTGATCGGGAAGGACGGTACAATTGCTTCCATCCACTTGGGGGCGGACACAGCGGATGCCATGTATGCGGTGTATTGTGAAGAGATTGACGGCCTGCTGGAGAAGTAGCGTGGAAAGTTCAGAGGACGGGCATTCTCCGCATAAGCGTATGGAGCGTATGGAATTGAAATTTCGCGGAACCAAATTATGAAAGCCGGTCTGAAGAATTCGAAAGGTGAGAAGAATTTGAAGGGACACTTGACAAATACCCCCGCAGGGTATATTCTGGTAAAAACAGAGATACCCCGCAGGGGTATTTTGGACTTTGACAGCTTAAGCAGCAAGGCGGATAATTCCTACTGGTTGTAGGGGGTATTAACCGTAAATATGTTGTAACCATAAATACATTGAAAGTAAATAAATACATTGTAAATTGTAAGTAGATAAATATATTATGAATTATGATAGGAAAGGATAGGAAAGGATAGGAGAGGCATGTCGGGAAATACTATGAAAAAGAAATCCACTCCCAGGGAGGAAAGTAAGCTGCGTCAACTGAAAAACCGGCTGAGCCGCATGGTGGGACAGCTGAACGGAATTGGCAGGATGCTGGATGAAAACCGGTACTGCGGAGACATACTGACGCAGGTGGCGGCAGTGGAGAGCGCTCTGCAGGCCTTTGGCTATCTGGTATTGCAGGAGCATATGGAGACTTGTGTGGTGGAAGAGATACAAAAGGGAAATACGGAAGTGGTGGAAGAAGCGGTGGAGCTGATCAAGAAGTTAAAGTAAAGTCTGACAGCAAAAAGCCTGTAAGCGCGAAAGGGGGTCTGATGATGAAGCAGCGGTATCATATATCGGGAATGACCTGTTCTGCCTGCTCATCTCACGTGGAAAAAGCGGCAAACAAACTGAATGGAGTAAAAAGAGCGTCCGTCAATCTGTTGACGGAAACCATGGAAATTGAATATGACGAGAATCTGTTGACCGAAGAAGTCATTGAAAACGCAGTGGAAAAGGCCGGTTATGGGGCCAGCCTGATGGTCGGAGGCAGTCATACAGCCAGAGGCGGAACAGGAAACGGCGGTCAGGGGCAAAGCTGCGGCGGCCGGAGTTCCGATTACAGCGGAAGCGGCGGCCGGGGTTCGGGTCACGGTGGCGGAAAGAACGGCCGGGACAGGCTGCAGCGGGAAGCGAAGGAAGAGGCCAGGGCAATGAGGTGGCGGCTGGGGATTTCCATCGGCTTTCTGATTCCGTTAATGTATGTGGCGATGTATCACATGTATAATGAATGGTTCGGCCTGCCGATTCCCGGTTTTGTACATCGGTTTCTGCATGGAAACGAAAATGCCATGACCTTTGCCATGACCCAGTTTATTTTGCTGCTGCCCATTTTGTATATGAACCGGAAATTTTTCTCCGTGGGTTTTAAAACCCTGGGGCATTTATCGCCCAACATGGACAGTCTGATTGCCCTGGGGGCTTCTGCCGCCATAGGCTATGGCATCTTTGCCATGTACCGCATCAGTTTTGGCTTAGGCCACGGGGATATGGCGGTGGTGGAGCAGTATTCTCATGATCTCTATTTTGAGTCGGCGGGTATGATCCTCACGCTGATTACTGTGGGTAAGTATTTAGAGAGCCGTTCCAAAGGCAGGACCAGCGAAGCCATCACAAAGCTGATGGATTTATCTCCCAAGGTGGCAGTCATTCTGGATGAAGCCGGAAACGAGAAGGAAATTCCCACGGAAGAGCTGCGGGGAGGAGATATTTTTCTGGTAAAGCCGGGGAGTCTGGTGCCGGTGGACGGCACGGTACTGGAAGGAAATTCCAGCATTGACGAGGCGGCGGTTACGGGGGAGAGTATTCCGGTGGAGAAGCAGCCGGGAGACAAGGTGGTCTCAGCTACGGTGAATAAGGCCGGTTTCTTAAAGTGCCGGGCGGATCGGGTGGGAGAAGATACTACCCTGGCGCAGATTATACGGCTGGTGGAAGAAGCAAGTGCCAGTAAGGCGCCCATTGCCAGGCTGGCGGACAGGGTGGCGGGAGTGTTTGTGCCGGTGGTCATCTGCATTGCTCTGGTGACGCTTTTCGCCTGGCTGATTGCCGGTGCGGGGGCGGAATTTGCCATCTCATCCGCCATTGCGGTACTGGTTATATCCTGTCCCTGCGCCCTGGGGCTGGCAACACCGGTGGCGATTATGGTAGGAACCGGCGTGGGAGCCAGGCACGGTATCCTGATTAAGTCGGGGGAGGCCCTGCAGCAGGCAAAGGAGATCGATACGGTAGTGCTGGATAAGACGGGTACGCTCACCTCCGGGAAGCTGCATGTCACGGGAACGGGCTGTTATGTAGAGGATATGTCCCTGGAGACCCTGGTGAGTATTGCGGCGGCTCTGGAAAAGAAAAGCGAACATCCTCTGGCTGAGGCCATCGTTGCCTATGCGGAGCGGGAAGGACTGGCGCTGCCGGAGATCCGGGATTTCAAGGCTGTTTTTGGCAGAGGTGTAGAGGGTGTGCTGGCGGAGGATATTGCGCCCCGGGTAAAAATGCCAAGGCTGGACGGAAGCGACGGACCCACGGCAGTGTTTCTGGCAGGGAAGCGTGAGGACGGTTCCAAGGTGGTTTACACGTCTACAGCAGGGAAGGCTGATGCCCCCGTTCTTAGCAGGCTGCTTGCCGAAGATTCCGGTGCAGCGGCCGGGACCAGATATTTTGTGGGCAACCGGGCTTACATGGAAGAAAACGGTATCGTGATTGACGGGAATGTGGCGCGAGGACTGGATCAGATCGCCGGGCAGGGACGTACACCCTTATTGGTGGGAGCGGAAAGCCGTCTGTTGGGCTGCATAGATGTGGCGGACCAGATCAAGGCAAGCTCTTATACCGCTGTCCGCAGATTGCGGGAAATGGGCATCCATGTGGTGATGCTCACCGGAGACAATAAGCGTACTGCGGAGGCGGTGCGGCAGCAGCTGGACATAGAAGAGGTGGTGGCAGAGGTTCTCCCGCAGGATAAGGAAAAGAAAATACGGCAATTGAAGGAAGCGGGAAGAAAGGTAGCCATGGTAGGGGACGGTATCAACGATGCTCCGGCCCTGACGGCGGCAGATGTGGGAATGGCCATCGGCGCCGGCACGGATGTGGCTATGGAGAGCGCAGATATTGTACTGATGAAGAGCGATCTTCGGGACGCGGTGACGGCAGTAAGCTTAAGCAGGGCGGTGATCCGCAATATCAAGCAGAATCTATTCTGGGCCTTTTTCTATAATGCCATTGGCATTCCTCTGGCGGCAGGAGTGTGGTATCCTGTATTTGGAATCAGGCTTAATCCCATGTTCGGGGCGGCGGCCATGAGTCTGAGCAGCATTTTTGTGGTGGGGAATGCGCTGCGGCTGAAACGTTTTAAGAGCGGCTTTGCGGCTGCAGAAAATGAAAGCAATAAAGCAGACAATAAAAAGAAAATAGAAAGCGAGGAAAACAAAATGACAAAGGTAATGACGATTGAGGGAATGATGTGCGGACACTGCACCGGCAGGGTACAGAAGGCTTTGGAGGCTGTGGCCGGAGTAAGTGCGGTGACCATGAGCCTGGAGGATAAGACAGCCTCCGTGGAGCTTGCGGAAGAGGTCAGCGATAAGGCATTGACTGATGCGGTAAGCGAAGCGGGTTACGAAGTGACCCAAATTGTGTGAATGGACTTTACAGCTTTTTCATATAAGTTTATACTTTGTTTATTGATTTTGCAAAACACTGTGTTATATTCATTATAGAACAAACAAAGCGAGGCTTTATGAGGAGGCGAAGAAATGAACATTCAAAAATTTACGCAAAAGTCTGTACAGGCCGTGGAGGGCTGCGAGCGGCTTGCATATGAGTACGGGAACCAGGAAATCGAGCAGGAGCATTTGCTGTACAGTCTGTTGACCCTGGAGGACAGTCTGATCCTGAAGCTGATTGAAAAGATGGAGATCCAGAAGGAACACTTTTTAAACAGGGCGGAAGCGGCATTAAAGAAGCGGCCCAAGGTACAGGGCGGACAGGTTTATATCGGGGAGAAGCTGAACAAGGCTCTGATCGGGGCGGAGGGTGAAGCAAAGGCATTAGGGGACGAGTATGTGTCTGTGGAGCATTTATTCCTGGCCATGCTTAAAGCTCCCAACAAGGAGATCGCGCAGATCTGGAAGGAATACGGCATCACCAGAGAGCGGTTTCTGCAGGCTCTGTCCACAGTCAGGGGAAACCAGCGGGTTACCAGCGATAACCCGGAGGCCACTTATGATACTTTGGAGAAATACGGGCAGGAGCTGGTGGAAAAAGCCAGAAATCAGAAGCTGGATCCTGTCATCGGCCGGGACAGCGAGATCAGAAATATCATCCGCATTTTGTCCCGGAAGACAAAGAACAATCCCTGTCTGATCGGTGAGCCCGGCGTAGGTAAAACCGCGGTAGTGGAGGGGCTTGCTCAGCGTATTGTAAGGGGAGATGTGCCGGAAGGGCTAAAAGATAAGAAAATCTTTGCCTTGGACATGGGGGCTTTGGTGGCAGGAGCCAAGTACAGGGGCGAGTTTGAGGAACGTCTAAAAGCGGTGCTGGAGGACGTAAAGAAGAGTGATGGGCAGATCATCCTGTTTATTGATGAGCTTCATACCATTGTGGGCGCAGGCAAGACGGACGGCGCGCTGGATGCCGGAAACATGTTAAAGCCCATGCTTGCCAGAGGGGAGCTTCATTGTATCGGCGCTACCACCCTGGATGAGTACAGACAGTATATCGAGAAGGATGCGGCCTTGGAACGCCGGTTCCAGCCGGTGCTTGTGGATGAGCCTACAGTGGAGGATACCATTTCTATTCTCAGGGGCTTAAAGGAGCGCTATGAGGTCTACCATGGGGTTAAGATCATGGATAATGCCCTGGTCAGCGCGGCAGTGCTGTCCAATCGTTATATTTCCGACAGATTTCTGCCGGACAAGGCCATCGACCTGGTGGATGAGGCCTGCGCCTTGATTAAAACGGAGCTGGATTCCATGCCCACGGAGCTTGACGAGCTGCAGAGAAAGATTATGCAGATGGAGATTGAGGAAGCGGCTCTGAAAAAAGAGGATGACCGTCTCAGTCAGGAAAGGCTGGCTGCCCTGCAGAAGGAGCTGGCGGAGCTGAAAGAGGAATTTGCCGGCAAAAAGGCGCAATGGGATAATGAGAAGGCTTCCGTGGAAAAGCTTTCCAAGCTGCGGGAAGAAATCGACAGCGTCAACAGCGAGATTCAGATTGCGCAGAGAGAAGGAAATCTGGAAAAGGCGGCGGAGCTTTCCTATGGCAGGCTGCCAAGCTTAAAGAAACAGCTGGAGCAGGAGGAAGAAAGCGTCGGGAAAAGAGACATGGCCCTGGTGCATGAAAAGGTATCAGAGGATGAAATTGCCCGTATTGTTTCCCGCTGGACCGGAATCCCTGTGGCAAAGCTGACGGAGAGCGAAAGGAATAAAACGCTGCACCTGGATCAGGAGCTTCACCGGAGAGTCATCGGTCAGGATGAGGGCGTCACCAAGGTGACGGAGGCAATTATTCGCTCCAAGGCCGGTATCAAGGATCCGGATAAGCCAATCGGTTCCTTCCTGTTTTTAGGCCCTACGGGGGTGGGCAAGACGGAACTGGCCAAGTCTCTTGCAGCCGCGTTGTTTGATGACGAGACCAATATGGTACGGATCGACATGAGCGAATATATGGAGAAATTCTCGGTTTCCAGACTCATCGGAGCGCCTCCCGGATATGTGGGCTACGAAGAAGGCGGACAGTTGACCGAAGCAGTCAGAAGAAAGCCATACAGCGTAGTGCTGTTTGATGAGATCGAAAAAGCACACCCGGATGTATTTAACGTGCTGCTGCAGGTGCTGGACGACGGACGGATTACAGATTCCCAGGGAAGAACCGTGGACTTTAAAAATACCATTTTGATCATGACCTCCAATATCGGCGCCAACTATCTGTTGGAAGGCATCGACGAGTCAGGAAGCATCAGCCGGGAAGCGGAAGAGGCGGTGATGGGCGAACTGCGGGCGCATTTCAGGCCGGAATTTTTAAACCGTCTGGATGAGACGATTCTCTTTAAGCCCTTGACGAAGGAAAATATCGGCGGTATTGTAGCGCTGATTGTCAAGGATTTAAACCGCCGCCTGGAAGAGCGGGATCTGAAGCTGGAGCTGACGGAGGAAGCGGTGCGGCTGATTGTGGATAATGCGTATGATCCGGTATACGGAGCCCGCCCCTTAAAGCGCTATGTCCAAAAGTATGTGGAGACCATGACGGCAAAGCTGATTCTGGAGGATAAGGTGCGCGGCGGAGATTGTGTGGTGATTGACGCGGAGAACGGCGAGCTGACTGCAAAGTGCGAGAAGAAGTTCTAACTGCCTTCGGCAGTTTTCACTCGCGGCAGAGGCCGCTTCGTGAAGAACTTCTAAATCTCACACCGAAGAACGCAGGCGAGTAAACTCGCCTGCGTTCTTCACGGATTGTTTATGCCGCTGAAGCGGCATGTCTGGAAGTGCGAGGGAGAAGAAGTATGATACCAAAGGACCCGGCAATGCTTTTAAGCTTTGTCAATATGAAGCTGCGGGATCACTACCGCAGTTTGGATGCTCTCTGTGAGGATCTGGATGTGGACGGGGACGAGATTGCAGATAAGCTGGCGTCCATTGATTATCATTATGATAAGGAGAAGAACCAATTTGTATAGGAAGGGAGTACGCTGCCGCATTTGTACGGGCTGTGGGCTTTGTCCCGGCATCGCGCCGGGACAGCCTGGAACGGGGGGTAAAGAGGGCGGCACCATGCAGGTGCTTACGGACAGTGCCTTTACTCAAAACTTGGCGGCCGCCTTTAAGGGGAAGATGCGTCTTGTAACGGCAGACCTGGGGACTACCACTGTGGCCATGCTGCTGCACGGGACGGATGGGACTGCGGAGGACAGGCACCTGGCGGTAAATCCGCAAACGGTTTACGGCGCCGATGTGATTTCCCGAATCCGGGCCGGGGAGGATCGAGACAAGGCGGAGGACATGCGCAGAATGATCCTGCAGGTTTTGGAGCAGGGACTGGAGCGTTTCCGCAAAAGGCTTTCAGGGCAGGAGAGCCTGCGGATGGTGCTGACTGCTAACACTGCCATGACTTATCTTTTGATGGGATGGGACACGTCCGAGCTGGGACGTGCCCCTTTTCGTGCTTCCCGCCTGGAAGGGGGAGATATTACAATCGGGGGAGTGCCCTGCTTTGTGTTTCCGGGAGTCTCTGCCTTTGTGGGCGGGGACATCACAGCGGGGATGTATGCCTGCGGCATGGGAGAGCAGGAAGAGATCATGCTGTTGATTGACTTGGGGACGAACGGGGAGATCGTGCTGGGAAACAGAGCAAGGCGTATTGCCTGTGCCGCGGCGGCAGGGCCTGCATTTGAAGGCGGTGTTAACAGAGGCGTGTGGGGAGCGGATATGATCAGCCGCATTGCCGCGCTGCGCAGAGAGGGACTTTTGGATGAGACAGGGCTTCTGGCGGAAAGCTGCTTTGAAAGCGGGGTGCGGGTGGGAAACGTATCGGTTACCCAGGAGGCGGTGAGAGCGGTGCAGCTGGCAAAGGGAGCCATTGCGGCGGGGATTGAGACGCTGCTGGAAAGGTACGGTATTACGGCAGAGCAGGTGGACCGGGTGGTGCTGGCCGGAGGCTTCGGTTATTATCTGAACCCTGAAGATGCGGCTTTGATCGGATTGCTGCGGCCGGAGCTGGCCAGGAAGGCTGAGGCAGGGGGGAATACGGCTCTTTCCGGTGCATTGAAGGCAGGGGTGAAATTGATTTGCGGTGCGGCAGCTTCGACAGAAGAGCTGCAAAAGCTGATCCGGGGTACAAAGGCGGTGAATCTGGCCGAAGAAGCGGATTTCGCCGAGCGGTATGTACGGGCTATGGGACTGTGACAGATGAAAAAAAAGCAAAGTCAGATTGACAATTCGTCAGGGCAATAGTATAATAAAAACGATTTGGTAAGTAACAAATAACCCAGTTTTAATCGGGAGAGAGGGAAAACAGTCCACGTATTTTTTTGAATGCGGCTGGATTATGTAAGAGACCATGGACAAACAGCAAATTTTGATCGTGGATGACGAGGAAGTCAACAGAGAGCTGCTTCGCATGATGTTTGATACCGATTATGATATTTTGGAAGCGGCAGACGGAGGACAGGCGGTAGAGCAGATCGAAAAGCACGGAGATCTGGCGCTGATCCTGCTGGATGTGGTCATGCCGGTTTTGGACGGATTCAAGGTACTGGATTATATGAAGGATAAGAACCTTCTGGACACCATACCGGTTATCCTGATCACCAGCATGACGCCCAAGGAGAGTGAAGGCAGGGCATATCGGTACGGCATTGCCGACGTAATGCACAAGCCGTTTGAGCCGGCAATTATCAGAAGGCGTGCCCGCAATCTTATCGAGCTTTACCAGAATAAGCGTAATATGGAAATCCGGCTGAAGGAGCAGGAGCAGGCAATCCGTGAGCAGGAGCAGAAGATCCGCCAGAATAACGATTTTATGATCGAGGCGCTAAGCGCCGTGGTGGAATTCAGAAACGTAGAAACCGGCGACCATGTAAGGAGGATCAAATATTTTACCAGAATACTTTTAAAGTATGTGGCAAAATATTGTCCCCAGTATAATCTTACGCCGGAGAAAATCGACCAGATTGCCAGAGCGTCGGCGCTGCATGACATAGGCAAGATCGGAATACCGGATGCGATCCTGTTAAAGCCGGCCCGGCTGACTCCGGAGGAATTTGAGGTCATGAAGACTCATACCACTATCGGAGCCGAAATTCTGGAGTCCTGTAAAATGGCGTATGCCGATGACTTTTATCAGTATTGCTATGACATATGCCGGTATCATCATGAGAGATGGGACGGCAAGGGCTATCCGGATCATCTGGTGGGCGAAGAGATTCCCATCAGCGCGCAGATTGTAGCCGTAGCTGACGTGTATGACGCCCTGGTGAGTGACAGAGTTTATAAAACTGCATACAGTAACGCAATAGCATATGATATGATCCTGAACGGAGAATGCGGGCAGTTTTCACCCGATGTGCTCAAGTGCTTTGAGCTTGCGAAAGAGGATTTTTTCAATATTGTTGAAGTAATCAAGATGTTCAATTTTACTTGAGACTGATTTGTAACGCGGAAAAGGGCTGAAAAGAGGGTATACATATTTTTCAGCCCTTTTTATATTGAAACTGCTACAATAATTGGAATGCAGAGAAAGAGGGAAAAGAAAATGGACGAGAGCTTTAAGCAGCGCCTGGTGGAAAGCGGAGCGGACGTGGAGAGTACGGTTCGGCGTTTCATGGGCAATGAGGCCATGTATGAGAAATTCTTGAAGAAATTCAAGGATAACTCTAATTATGCAGGTTTGGAGGAAGGCGTCAGGACCTGTAATTATGAGGAAGTGTTCACTTGTGCCCACACGCTCAAAGGTGTTTCCGCCAATCTAGGGCTTGATCCTATCTGCAAAGCAGCATCGGAGCTTACGGAGGAGGTCCGGGGCAAGGCGGCGGAAGAGGTAAACGCAGAGCGGGTGCAGCAAATATGGCAGGAGCTTCAGAGGGTGTACGGGATCTTTGACGAGCTGTTAAGCGAGCTGTAATGTAAAAATAACGCACAGGGGGTAGGTATGACTGTGGATAAGGAATGGTTAAGCTCCCGGATCGCGGATGAAACGATAGAGCTGGTGCTGGTCTTTAACGATGAGGGCGGGATTCTTTGGAGCAATGCGGCGGCATGCCGGAAGCTGGAGTATGAGTATCAGACTCTGATCGAATGCAGTATGAAGCAGATATTCAGGCAGGATTTCAAGGAGCAGGAGCCCTTTGACAGGCTTAAGCTCGCGGAAAAGCAGGAGACGGCGGCCTACCGTAAAAACGGCTCCTGTTTTCCGGTCAATGTCAGAATTTTTCCGGGAAAGGAAGAGGGCATTTATATTCTGCTGGCTGAGGATATTGCGGACCGTAAGAGCATGGACATGCGCAGTAAGAGAATGCGTCAGGATGAAGAAGAAAATCTCAGAGCAAGAAATGATTTTGTATCCAATGTTACCCATGAGCTTCGAACTCCGGTAAACGGGATCAGAGGCCATGCCACCACGCTTCTTGACGAGGTGGGGGAAGAGCAGCGAAAGACCCTGGAGCTGATCCTGTACTGCTGCAATAATATTTCTGCTATCATTGATAACATTCTGGACTACGGCAAGCTGGGATCGGGTAAGTTTACCATCGAGGAAAAGGAATTTGATTTTTACAAGATGATGGACAGGGTGATTGCCACCCATATGGCGGAGATCAATAAAAAGGAGCTGCGCCTGAATCTGGACGTAGATCAGACGATTCCTCAGTTCCTGGTGGGAGATGAGCTGCGTCTGGTTCAGATTATCAACAATCTGCTGTCCAATGCCATCAAGTTTACCATGATCGGTTCGGTGGGGGTTGTAGTCAGCCGGACGGAGCAGACTGCAGACGAGGTGGAGCTGTTTTTCCTGGTGAAGGACAGCGGCATCGGAATGACCCAAAAGGAGCAGGATAAGCTGTTTCAGAGCTTTACTCAGGCCGATGCTTCCATCACAAGGCGCTTTGGCGGTACGGGGCTTGGCCTGGCTATCACGAAGCAGCTGGTGGAGCTGATGCGGGGAAGCATTCAGGTGGAGAGCGAAAAAGGAAAGGGAAGCACCTTTTCTTTTTCCGTAAGGCTAAGGAAAGGCAGCACGGAGGGCACCGGCGCGGCGTCGTACAAGGGATATGAGGGACTGATCAGCTATGCTCAGGATAACGGGAAATCGGACGAAGGCGATTTTTCACGGTTCGGCGAGCCTGCAAATAAAGAAGAGCTGAAAAAGCGTATGGAGAAGCTGGTTCTGTCTATCGAGCTGGGCACATGGGATAAAGCGGAGGTTTTGGCCTCTACGGTAAAGGAGCTTGTGAAGAGCAGCGACGACGAGATGAGGCGTCTGGTGCTGCGTATGGAAATGGCCATCCGCAAGAGCAATTACGAAAAGAGTATTGCTGCCTGCGGGGTGGTGAAGGAAGCGATCATACAAAGAATCGGAGAACTGTAGAAGGGGGGATACGGCATGGAAGAAATGGAATCTGCAAAAAAGGAAGCGCTTCGGATCCTGATCGTGGATGATATTGACATGAATGTGGAAATTCTGAATAATATTATTTCACAGGAAGGCTATGGGACGATGTGTGCAACCGGGGTGCGTCAGGCGCTGGATTTGATGAAGGAAAAGACGCCGGCGTTGATTCTGTCGGATCTGTCCATGCCCGAGATCGACGGGCTGGAATTTTGCAGGATGTTAAAGGATGATCCTGCAACCAGAGATATTCCCTTTGTCTTTATCTCCGTGCTGAATACCAGCGAAGAAAAAAAGCAGGCGTTTCAGGCCGGCGCGGTGGATTTTATTCCCAAGCCTTTTGATCCGGTGGAAGTTATTATGCGGGTGAGCAACCACCTAAGCAGCTATCGCTTAAAACAGCAGATGTCCGAGCATAACCGGATGATGCACCGGCTGATCGAGACTAAGCAGGAGCAGGTGGAGCAGGAGCAGAGGAACGTACTGACAGCTATTTCCAAAATCATACAAAGGTGCAATCCGGCCGAGGGGAATCATCTGGGGAATGTAGGCTATAACTGTGGACTGCTGGCCCAGGGGCTTCAACTCCTTTCCGCCTATGAGGATGAAATTAATGATGAATTTGTAGAGACGATAGCTACGGCTGCCAGAATACATGACATCGGAAGCTTTGTTTTGTCGGGGAACCATTTTCCCAATGCAGGGTGGACCAGAGAACGGGGCAGCGAGTACATAGTGAAATGTGCGGATACGGCAGCTGAGGTACTGGAGGATATATGTGCGGGGCAGAAGCCCGGGCGTTTCCTGTCCATGGCTATCACCATTGCCACCGGCCATCATGCCCGCTTTGACGGAACCGGCTATCCTGCCCTGAAGGGAAAGGAGATTCCGCTGGAGGTGAGGATTGCCGCTCTGGCAAATGATTTTGACCATCTGACGGCGGGAAAGACGGAAATGGGAAAGCGCTCGGCGGAAGAGTGTATTGAAATAATCAACGAGGGGGCGGGCACCTGGTACGATCCGGATATAGTAAAGGTTTTTAACAAAATTTGGAGACAGATGAGAAGGGATTGACAATAAATTACAAAAATTGTATCATTAGCATAAGATTTTATTGTCTGAGGAGGCGGTTTTTTTGATTACGGACAGTGATTTCCAGCATATTGTGTCATATATGCAAAAGAATTATGGCATCGATTTAAGTCAGAAACGTGTGCTGGTAGGAGGGAGGCTTGAAAATTATCTGGCGCGGAACGGCTATGGAAGCTGTGCCGAATATCTGGCAAAGGTGGAACATAATCCGGGCGGTCCGGAAGCAACGGACATTGTCAACGCATTGACAACCAACCATACATATTTTATGCGGGAAAGTGATCACTTTGACTATATGCAGAAGGTGGTTCTGCCTTGGGCAAGGGAGAAGGCGGCAGCCACCAGGGATCTGCGCATTTGGTGCGGTGCATCCTCCACAGGGGAGGAGCCGTACACGCTGGCCATGGTGCTGTTGGATTATTTCGGACTGGAGCATTCATCCTGGGATACCAAGGTGTTGGCTACGGATATATCTACCAGGGTCCTGGAGCATGCGTCCCGGGGCATCTATTTGAAGGAGGATGTGGATCCTCTGCCTTCCAAATGGAAGCAGCGGTACTTTAAGCAGATAAGCGATGAAGAATATCAGGTGAAGGATGTGCTGAAGAATGAGCTGATCTTCAGGCAGTTTAACTTGATGAATCCGCTTCCTTTCCGGAAAAAGTTCCATATTGTTTTTTTACGGAACGTAATGATTTATTTTCCCAATGACACCAAGCATCAGCTCGTACAGAGGATCTATGACTGTATGGAGCCGGGAGGCTATTTATTTATCGGCACCACGGAGAGCCTTGACCGTCATAAGATACAGTTCCAATATGTACAACCGTCGATTTACAGAAAATAGGAGGGCTGACATTATGAGACCGATCAAGGTTTTGGTCGTAGATGATTCCATGATGATGCGCAATATGATTGTGCAGGGGCTGAATTCCGATCCGAACATCGAGGTGGTGGCACAGGCCCAGGACGCATACGAAGCCCGGGATGCCATCATCAAATATAAACCGGATGTGATGACGCTGGATGTGGAGATGCCACGGATGAGCGGCATCGAGTTTTTGCGGAAGCTGATGCCCCAGTATCCGCTTCCTGTGGTTATGCTCAGCGCCTTAAACGACAAGGTGTTTGATGCCCTTGATGCAGGCGCGGTTGATTTTGTGAAAAAACCGGACAGCATGAGCAAGGCACAGCTCAATGATTTCCTGACCCAGGAGCTGGCAACGAAGGTCAAGATAGCTTCCACGGCCAAGGTCGGAAGGCTGAAGCGCGTGGAGAATGTGGCGGTAACAGGGCACATTGTGGGCGGGAAGGACAGTGTGGTCGCCATCGGCGCCTCTACCGGAGGGACGGAGGCCATTTTTGAGGTGGTAAAGCGGTTCAAGCGGGACATTCCCGGGGTGGTTATTGTGCAGCACATGCCTCCCGGATTTACCAAAATGTATGCGGACCGCCTGAATAATCAGTGTGAGGTGGCCGTGAAAGAAGCTGCCACAGGGGACAGGGTTCTCCCCGGCCAGGTACTCATTGCTCCCGGCGACAGACATATGCGCCTTGTGAGGGTGAACGGTGAGTACCAGGTGGAGTGCAAGGGCACGGACAGGGTGAACGGTCATTGCCCCTCCGTGGAAGTATTGTTTGAATCCGTGGCGAAGGTTGCCGGAAAGAACGCGGTGGGCGTGATTCTGACGGGCATGGGCGGAGACGGCGGCAAGGGACTGCTTTCCATGCGGAACGCAGGAGCCCGCACTATCGGCCAGGATGAGGCTACCTGCGTTGTGTACGGGATGCCCAAGGTTGCTTTTGACTTGGGTGCGGTACAGATTCAGAAGCCGGTCACGGAGATTGCAGGAGAGGTCTACCGCCTGTTGAGCAAATAGATATAAAAATCAAGAAAGGAGAGGCTTAAGATGAAGATTTTATTGGCAGAAGATGATTTCGCCAGCAGAAAGTTTATGGATAAGCAGCTCTCACGTTACGGAGAGTGCGATGTGATGGTGGACGGGGAAGAAGCAGTGGATGCCTTTATGATGGCGCTGGACGACGGCGAACCCT
>CAZAMX010000024.1:0-15266 GCA_964486095.1 uncultured Acetatifactor sp.
GCAGGACGGCGTTAAAATCAGCTGTCGATGAAATATTGTGGATCTGGCAGCGCAAATCCAACAATATCCATGATCTGCACAGCCATATCTGGGACGAATGGGCGGATGAGGACGGCTCCATCGGCAAGGCTTACGGCTATCAGCTGGGGGTGAAGCATCAGTATAAGGAGGGGATGATGGATCAGGTGGACCGGGTACTTTATGATTTAAAGAATAATCCCTTCAGCCGCCGGATTATGACGAACATCTATGTCCATCAGGACCTGCACGAGATGAATCTGTACCCCTGTGCTTACAGTATGACCTTTAATGTAACCCAGCGGCCCGGAGAGACAAAACTGACCTTAAATGCCATCTTAAACCAGCGTTCCCAGGATGTATTGGCGGCAAATAACTGGAATGTGGTGCAGTATGCGGTACTGGTGCATATGTTTGCACAGGTTTGTAATATGAATGTGGGAGAGCTGGTCCATGTGATTGCCGACGCTCATATTTATGACCGCCATGTGTCCATCATTCGGGAACTGATTGCCAGGGAGCCAAAGCCGGCGCCTGTCTTTCGGCTGAATCCCGGGGTGCATGATTTTTATGAATTTACCAGGGACGATGTGAGTCTGGAAGGCTATGAGACGGGAGAACAAATAAAGGACATTCCCATCGCCATATAAAGATTTAAGCGCCGGGTCCGGATGAATTTTGGAGGTAACATTTTGGAGGATATACAATGGCTGTTTTTTGATGTGGGAGCAACCCTGGTAGATGAGAGCAAGGTCTATGAGGAAAGAATGAAAATCGTCGCGGAAGCGGCAAAGGTGCCCTATGAATATGTTTATCAGACAGCATTGGAATTTTATAAGCAAAATAAAAAGGGCGATTTAGAAGTAATGAAGCTCTTAAATGTCAAAAAACCCGAATGGAGACATGAAAACGAAACACTATATTGCGAAACGGAAGAGTGTTTAAGAAAATTAAGCGAAAAATACAGCATAGGAGTCATTGCAAATCAATCATTGGGCACGGAAAAAAGGTTAAAACAGTTTGGAATCCTTCAGTACATCAAGCTGGTCATTGCATCGGCTGAGGAAGGGGTGGCGAAACCGGACAAAAGAATTTTTGAACTTGCCCTTGACAGGGCAGGCTGTAAACCGCAAAATGCCGTTATGATTGGAGACCGGATTGATAATGATATTATACCTGCGAAGGCGCTTGGAATGAAAACAATCTGGATCAGGCAGGGATTTGGAAGGTATTGGAATATAGCGGACGAATGCCAGAGAGCAGATTATGAAGTCAACAACTTGTCGGAAATTTTAGAAATTCTTTAGGAAATGCCGTGGAAGCGGCGGAACGGAGGATACATGAATATTATTGCTGCCGTGGATCAGAACTGGGCTATCGGAAACAGAGGGGAGCTTCTGGTGCGCATACCCAACGATCATAAGCATTTTCGGGAAGAAACCACGGGGAAGGTAGTGGTGCTGGGCCGGAAGACCCTGCAGACCTTTCCCCAGGGGCTGCCTTTAAAAAACAGGACGAACATCATTCTTTCCGGAGACAAAAATTTCAGTGTAAAGGATGCCGTGACAGTGCATTCGGTGGAGGAACTGCTGGAAGAACTGAAAAGCTATTCATCGGAGGAAGTTTATGTCATCGGCGGGGAGAGCGTGTACCGCCAGCTGCTGCCCTATTGTGACGTGGCGCATATCACAAAAATCGACAGGGAGTATGAGGCGGATACATGGTTTCCGAACCTGGATGAAGATCCGGCGTGGGAGATCACGGCAGACAGCGAGGAACAGACCTATTTTGATATTGCGTATACTTTCCTGAAGTATGAAAGGCGTGGCTGAGCAGGAAAGTATATTGACTTTTCGGGCTGAAAGTATAATAATGATTACGGAATCAGTCATTGTGATATGTATAAGGAAAGAGGGCGTTTACCTATGGAAAAGAAAGACATCGACTGGGGCAACCTTGGGTTCGGATACGTTCAGACGGACTTCAGGTATGTTTCCAACTATAAGAACGGCGCATGGGATCAGGGAGTTATCACCGAGGATGCAAATATTGTCCTGAATGAGTGCGCAGGGGTGCTGCAGTATGCCCAGACCATATTTGAAGGTTTGAAGGCATATACCACTGACGACGGGCATATTGTCACCTTCCGTCCGGACCTGAACGCAGAGCGGATGGAGGCTTCGGCGGCAAGGCTGGAGATGCCTGTTTTTCCCAGGGAGCGCTTTGTAGATGCGGTTACGAAGGTAGTTGCCGCCAATGCGGCTTTCGTGCCTCCCTATGGCAGCGGAGCTACTTTGTATCTGCGCCCTTATATGTTTGGGACAAACCCTGTCATCGGCGTAAAGCCGGCGGCGGAGTATCAGTTCAGGATCTTTTGTACGCCGGTGGGCCCGTATTTTAAGGGCGGCGTAAGGCCCTTGACCATTCGGGTCAGTGATTTCGACCGCGCGGCCCCTCACGGCACCGGCCACATTAAGGCAGGCTTAAACTATGCAATGAGTCTGCATGCCATCGTGACCGCCCATGAAGAGGGCTATGACGAGAATATGTATCTGGATCCGGGAACCCGTACTAAGGTGGAGGAAACCGGAGGGGCAAACTTCCTGTTTGTCACAAAGGATGGCAAGGTGGTGACGCCGAAATCCGACAGTATCCTGCCTTCTATTACCCGTCGTTCTCTTGTCCATGTGGCAAAGGAGTATCTGGGTCTTGAGGTGGAAGAGCGGGAGGTGCTTTTAGAGGAAGTCAAGGATTTCGCGGAATGCGGACTTTGCGGTACTGCCGCCGTGATTTCTCCCGTAGGAAAGATCGTGGACCACGGCACCGAGATCTGCCTACCCAGCGGTATGGAAGACATGGGACCTGTTACCAGGAAGCTGTACGATACCTTAACCGGCATCCAAATGGGAAGGATTGAAGCACCCAAGGGATGGATCCATGTGATCGAGTAGGACGCTGTAATGAAGCAGAAACAGACAATAGTAGCGCTGTGTTTCGGGCTGGCGTTTTTCGGACTGACGGTCTTTGGGCTTACGGCCTGTGGCGGAGAGGGTGCAAGGGTGGTATTTACCACTGATTTCGGGGATGACGAGGTGTTTCGTATTGCCAATATTAACTGTACCCAGGCAGAAATTATGGTATATCTGACCACAATGCAGAACCGCTATGAGAGTGTTTACGGTCCCGAAGTCTGGAATGTAGCTAAGGATGACGTGACGCTGGAGGAGAACGTAAAGGAGACGGCTCTGGCCCGCATTGCCCAGATCAAGACCATGTGTCTGCTGGCAGAGCGGGAGGGCGTGGAGCTGGACGGAGAGGAACTTCGCCTTGTGGATCAGGCGGCGGCAGAGTATTTCCGTTCTTTAAATGAGACGGAGATCCGGCTGATGGGGGTGGAGGAAGAGACCATTCGGCAGCTGTATGCGGAGTATGCCCTGGCAAATCGGGTATATGAGTACATTATTCAGGACATTAATCCGGAGATCAGCGATGATGAGGCCAGAACGATCACGGTACAGCATATTCTGTTGCGGACCTGGACCACGGACGGAAGCGGGGCAAGAGTAGCTTACGGGCCGGATGTGAAGGAATCGGTTTATGAAAAGGCCTGTGAGATCAGGGATATGGCTGTGGACGGAGAGCATGATTTTCTGGATCTGGCCTCCAGATACAGCGAGGATACCACCATCACCTATTCCTTCGGTAAGGGAGAGATAGAGGCTACGTTTGAAGAGACGGCGTTTTCCCTGGAGACGGGGGAGGTCAGCCAGGTCATCGAGACGGAAAGCGGCTATCATATTATCAAGTGTATCAATACCTTTGACAGAGAGCAGACGGAATTAAGCAAGCTGGAGATTGTGGAAGAGCGCCGCAGGGAGGTGTTCGGGGAGAAATATGACGCATTTGTTGACACGCTGGTCCGCCAGCTGAACACAGAGCTTTGGAATAAGATCACCCTGATCCATGATGCGGAAGTTTCCACCACCGGTTTTTTTGAAGTGTATGCCAGGTATTTTCCGGAATAAAGCTGATTTAGAAAAATTTTAGAAATGAGAAAAGCCTTATTTTATGCGGTTTTGAAGAACGTTATTAGCACTCAATGTAAATGAGTGCTAATTTTGTGTTGACTTTTGGCCGAGACGGATTTACACTTTTCTTTAACAGGTGATAAAATGCTTGTCACCAAGAAACAAAATGAAAAGAACACAGAAAGGAATGAGGTAAAATGGCAGTGAAGAGCGGAAGCTTATCCATCAACAGTGAAAACATTTTTCCGATTATCAAGAAATGGCTGTATTCGGACCATGATATTTTTTACAGGGAGTTAATCTCCAACGGCTGTGATGCCGTGACGAAGCTGAAAAAGCTGGACGTGCTGGGAGAGTATACCCTGCCTGACGATTATAAAGCCAGGATTGACGTGGTGGCGGATGCGGAGAAAAAGACGTTGACCTTTCAGGATAACGGCCTCGGCATGACGGCAGACGAGGTGGAAGAGTATATCAACCAGATTGCGTTTTCGGGAGCTACGGATTTTATTGAGAAGTATAAGGACAAGAGCAGTGCGGATCAGATTATCGGACATTTCGGCTTAGGCTTTTATTCTGCATTTATGGTGGCGGATGAAGTGCATATTGATACCCTGTCCTATCAGGAAGGCGCAAAGCCCGTACATTGGGAATGTGACGGCGGCACCGAGTTTTCCATGGACGAAGGGGATAAAAAAACGGTAGGCACCACCATCACCCTGTTCCTTAATGAGGATTGTCTGGAGTTCTGCAACGAATATAAGGCCCGGGAGATCATCAAAAAGTATTGCTCCTTTATGCCTACGGAGATTTACCTGTCCAAGGCCGATACAAAAGAGACCCAGATTATCAAGGCCGACGAACTGAAAGAGGGGGACGTGATCTTAGAAGAGATCCACCCGGAGAAAAAGGAAGAGTCCGAGGGTGCAGGAGAGGGCGAAGGCGCCGGCGGCGCTGCCGCGGAAGGGGAAGAAAAGCTGAAGATCAGAAAGCGTCCCGAGCTTTTAAATGAAACAACACCCCTGTGGACAAAGCATCCCAACGACTGTACCAGGGAAGAGTATCTTGAATTTTACCGTAAGGTATTTCAGGATTATAAGGAGCCTCTGTTCTGGATTCATCTGAATATGGACTATCCCTTTAACTTAAAGGGTATTTTGTACTTCCCCAAGATCAATATGGAATATGAGTCCATAGAGGGGACCATTAAGCTGTACAACAATCAGGTATTTATTGCGGACAACATTAAGGAGGTTATTCCCGAGTTTCTGCTGTTGCTTAAGGGTGTCATCGACTGCCCTGACCTGCCCCTGAACGTATCCCGCAGCGCTCTGCAGAACGACGGCTTTGTAAAGAAGATTTCGGAGTATATCTCCAAAAAGGTGGCCGACAAGCTGTCCGGCATGTGCAAGACGGAGAAGGAAGAGTACGATAAATATTGGGACGACATCAGCCCCTTCATCAAATTCGGCTGCTTAAAGGATGATAAGTTCTGCGAGAAGATGAACGATTACATCCTGTTTAAGAATCTGGACGGCAAGTATCTGACTCTGCCCGAATGCCTTGAGATCAAGCCTACTGACGGGGAGGAAGAGGATAAAGCAGGCAGCGCCGTGGATGAAAACGGCGAAAAGGTAGAGGCCGAGATTGTAAGCGGCGAGAGCGCCGTGGACGAGAACGGTGAGAAAGTAGAAGCCGAGGTGGTAAGTGCCGGCAGTGCCGTGGATGAGAACGGCGAAAGCGTAGAGGCCGAGGGTGTCAAAGAAGACGTAGAAGGGGAAGAAAAGAAAGAGAAGATCATCTACTACGTCACGGACGAGCAGCAGCAGAGCCAGTATATCAATATGTTTAAGGCCGCAAAGATGGATGCCGTTATCCTCACTCATAATATCGACCAGCCCTTTATCTCGCAGCTAGAGTCCAAGAATGAGGGCGTGAAGTTCCAGCGGATCGATGCCGATGTGACAGACGCTTTAAAGAGTAAGACTTCCAAGAAGGCGCAGGAAGAATTTGAAGAGCAGGCCAAGGCCATCTCAGAGATCATGAAGAAGGCGCTGAAAAACGATAAGATTACCATTAAGGTAGATAAGCTGAAGAATAAGAAGATTTCTTCCGTGATTACCCTGTCCGAGGAAACCAGGCGTATGCAGGACATGATGAAAATGTATTCCATGCCGGGCATGGACATGGGTGCATTTGGCGGCGAAGGCGAGACGCTGATTTTAAACGCCAATCATCCGCTGGTGCAGTACGTTATCGAACATAAGGACGGTAAAAACGTAGAAATGATCTGCGAGCAGCTTTATGATCTGGCAAAGATTCAGCACGCTCCGCTGTCTCCTGAGGCCATGACAAAGTTTATTGCCAGAAGCAACGAAATTATGTTGCTGGTGGCGAAGGAATCGTAAAATATACAATGATACCAGATGTTGGAACAGGCCGTCAGGGATGCCCCGGATTGGGGGTGCCCGGGACGGCCTGTTGGCTGTAACCCGTATTCACATCTGACTTTCAAAGTCCGCAATAGTTTCCGCCTTGGCGGCGGTTTTTAGCCATTTGTCAAGGACCTGAGGATCTGTTTCCTTTTGGATTTGCCCTTTTAGTGCAGGCGGTATCTCTCCCAGCTCTTCCAGCAGCCGCAGAATACTTTCGGCTTTTCCCAGGGCGATACCTTCAGTTTTTCCAAGGATAAATCCTTCTGCCCTTCCCTGATCCCTGACGTATTCGTCCTCTCCGTGACGGTCCCGGATCGCCTTTAAATGTGCCTCATAACGATACCGCAGCGCCTTTCCCAGACTCATCCGCTTCATTGCCTCTGCTGCCTCCGTAAGTCCTTTATACTTTGCTGTCAGCATATCCAATTCCTCCCAGCTCTCTGCATTAAACAACTGAATCCACCCATCCAGTCTGTTTCCTGTCAGGCTTTTTCGCAGCTCAATGATATGTACCTCCCAAAGTTCTGTCAATTCCTCGCCCTTTTCATTTCGCAGGCGGTACACCGAATGACAGCCTTCGCCCTCCAACAGCTTAAAATCCAGGATGCCAATGCTGATGCACTTCTGAAGCTTCCTGTAATCCTGGCCGAGCTTCAGATCCTCGTCATACATTCTGGCCAGGTAAAAGAGCTGTCTCTTTATCCAGTGCTTCTGCATCCTGATCTGCAGCTCCACGTTGATTTTCGTGTCATCGTTCAGCTCCAGCGCCATATCAAGGATACCCAGCTTCTGACTGCGGTAACGCTTCCACAGATGGGGCGATACAAGCCTGGCGCTCCGGATGCCGTTTGAATTGAATAAAAGCATAGACCTTACGAAAAACGAAAAAATTGATTTGACTGATCGTTATAATTAGAATTGTTATGCTTTGCTTACATCATATCATATTTGAGTCATTTGTCAATAAAAACAACAAAAATTTTGATAGAGGAATAAAATGCAGAGGAATAAATGTAAGACAGAAATTAATCCATAAAGAATAAATTTGTAAAATGGTGTAAAATATAAATTACGAAAAACGATGCAACAATTTATTCAAAATGTTGCATCGCTCTCGGTTACATAATCTATATCGTCAGGGTTTTGAAAAACTTTAGCCTTGAAAAGAATTTTTTTGCAAAATTTTTCCTGAATTCATTCTGAAAATAACCCCCAAATAAAATTGAAGATATGACAAACAGGCCCCGGAGTATTCCCGGGCCAAAAAAATCAAGTGGCTTCCTTTTTCTGCGGGCAGCTTCCTGAAGACCATCTTCAGCAGAGGGTCTTTAGCAGACCGCTTTCACCCTGCTTTCTCAAAATTGCATTTTTTGAAATACGGCGTCCCTGTCATCCTGCTCGATACACAAATACCGCATGGTGATCCGGATAGAAGAATGATTTAGCAGGGTCATGATTAACAGCGGGTCCGTTCCCTGGCGCCAAGCGTGATAACCGAAGGTCTTGCGCAGGGAATGACAGCTGATATGATCCTCCATGCCTGTGCCTGCCGCCGCACGGGAAATGATGCGAAAGGCCTGGCTGCGGGAGAGGTGAGAGCCCTTTTTCCTGGCGCTGGGGAACAAATAGGGATTGCCCTCCTGATACATGTGCGTTTTGATGAGAACCCTGCGATAGGCAGTTAAGGCCCGGCGCAGGGCTTTATTCAGGCAGATGCGGTTTTCCTTGCCGGTTTTGTGCTCTTTGATTACAAGATGGGTGCGGGGCCTGCCGTCTTCTGTGTAAACGTCTCTGCAGGTCAGGCTTAAAATGTCACCGATACGCAGAGCGGTATTTAGGCCCACGGTAATCAGGGTGGAATTGCGTGCTCCCTGCGGCGCTTCTTTATAGAAGCTTTTAAACTTATCCAGTTGTGCTTTGTTTCTGATTGGCTGTGTTGTACTCATGTCTTTCCTCCTTGAACAGATTCATGCGGCAGACGAATGCGGCATGGTAATGTTTTCCCATAGACAAATGTACCATATTTTGGCATATCTGCTTTGCCGGATACGACCGGGGCATCCGCTGCCCATGGGCGGATGCAACATTTTGAATAAATTGTTGCAAAGACAGGCAGGGAGTGCCGCGGTCCAAAAGCGGACACCGTAAGGGACAGGGAGGTTAAACATGTTAAGACTGACAGTAAGCACGGAAGAGTATCTGATGCTGGGAGACGACATCAAGATCGTATTCCTGGGCGGAACGGGAAAGCATCTGCGGATTATGATTGATGCGCCCAGGGAAGTGGATATTGTGCGCAGCAGTGTTATCGAAAAGAAGTTTACGGACCCGGAGATCCGGGCGACGCTGCCCAAGTACTATGCGGAGCCTGAAAAGCCGGAGAAATATAAGAAGAAAAAGAACATTGTGATTACCGGAGCAGGGCGGACACAGTAAATGCGGACGCCACAGTAAATAAGGAAACCGCAGCGAAAAAGGCAGTCATGAAAACAGACAGTAGCGAAAGGCCAGGATAATAACCGGGTGTGCAGGAGCGCGCCAAGGGCCCGGCAGGCTAAAGTATACCCGGATTATTATATAGAAACAAAACTATTAACCAGCACCGGCGCAAACGGATTTGCGCCAGGTAAGACCAAGGAGGTAAATTTATGGTAGTACAACACAACTTAACAGCAATGAATTCCAACAGAATGCTGGGCTTCACCAGCAAGGCACAGGCGAAGTCCACCGAGAAGCTGTCTTCCGGCTATAAGATTAACCGCGCGGCTGACGATGCTGCAGGGCTGGCAATTTCCGAGAAGATGAGAAAGCAGATGAGAGGTTTGACTCAGGCTTCCGCCAACGCGCAGGACGGTATCAGTGCAGTGCAGACCGCTGAAGGCGCTCTGACCGAAGTGCATGACATGCTGCAGAGAATGAACGAGCTGGCAGTGAAGGCAGGCAACGGCACCATGTCCGAGTCTGACCGCCAGTCTGTACAGGACGAGATTGACCAGCTGATCACAGAGATCGACCGTGTATCCGAGACCACCAAGTTCAACGAGACCTACCTCTTGAAGGGCGAGGGTGTCAGCAAGAAGCTGGGTGAGAACAGTGCGCATATCGGCGATGTGGCGACAGGTAAGGATAAGATCGTGGACGCTACCATCACTGCTGCAAAGGGCAACATTTTTAAAGGCACTCTGGATATGAAGGCTACTTCCAAGCTGGATGCTGGCACGGAAGATACAGCAATCATCACTTATCTGGATGAAGACGGTAACAGAAAGAACCGTGATGTAGTATTCAAGACCGGCAAGGATGCGGAAACCACTGCAAAGAATATTGCGGAAGCTATTAACAATGATGACGTTTTGAAGCATGTCTTTACAGCTTCTGGCAATTCTTTAGGACAGCTTCAGGTAGAGTCCAAGGCGGATGGTACCGAGACAGACGACACCAAGAACGCAGTGCAGGCAATCCAGTTTTCATCCGCATTAAAGGATGATGCTACTAATGCAAGGTTTAACATGTTCGAAGAAGTTGGCACTCCGCAGAACATGAGAGAGTTGGATACCACTTCTGCTAACTATAAGTGGGCTGATATGCGTACTGCGGCGGTAGGTGAGTCTTATGAATTTGAACTGGGCGGAGCAGTGGAGTCGGAGGCTACAGCAACATTATCTTCTACCAGTAATGCTACAGTAAGTTGGGCAACGGCCGATCAGAAGTTTGATCTGACTGATGGCAACTCTGTTACCATCAATGGAAAGACCTATACCTATGATGCAGGAAAGACAAAGTCGGATGCTAACAGTTTTAGCTCTGTGGAGGAACTGCAGGAACTCCTGGGAAATGATTACATTGTTGATCTTCAACTGTCAGTAACGGCGGTAATGGGGACGATGGCTACCAATGGTGTTGCATCTGATGAGTATGATGGAGAAAACATGGCTGTGGATCTTAAGGATGCAAGTAAGACAACAGTTCTCACAAGCTTATCGAGCGCGGATTTTGATGCGTTGACGTTAAGTAAGTTCAGCACGGCCGAATCCACAAAAGGTATCGTCGGGTATAAGATTAATGGTTATTCATTGAAAATTTCCGAGAAGTCTGTTACTGAGAAGCCTAAGGATGTCATGAACTTCAGCCTTCAGGTAGGTGCAGACACCACGCCGGAGAACAAGATCTCCGTTGACATCGAGTCCATGAGCGCAAAGAGCCTTGGCATCGACAAGGTGACCGTGACCGGCAAGGATTCCACTAACGCTGATAAGGCTGTGAATACCATTGCGGACGCAATCGCACAGGTTTCCAAGCAGCGTTCCGCTCTCGGTGCCATCCAGAACCGCTTAGAGCACACCATCAACAACCTGGATAACGTAGTAGAGAACACCACCAGCGCTGAGTCTGCGATTCGTGACACTGACATGGCTACGGAGATGGTGAGATACTCCAACCAGAATATCCTGGCACAGGCGGGTCAGTCCATGCTGGCACAGGCAAATCAGTCCAATCAGGGCGTTCTGTCCCTGCTCGGCTAATGATCCGGCGGCGCAAGCCGTTGAAATATGGAATAACAAACAGCAAGTATTATGGTCCGCAGGGGCTTTGCCTCTGCGGGCTGTTCCGTATAAGGGGAGGATACCATGGTGGAATTCAAAAAAGACGAGACAAAGAGGATGCTGGGCAGGCGGCGCCATGTCTGTAAGATCTGCGGGGCGGAGGGGAACTTTGAGACTTATTTGGCAAGGGAGATGATGCAGGATACAAAAGACGAATTTGAGTATTTTGCCTGCGATCAGTGTAACTGCCTGCAGATCTCGGAAGTGCCGGAGAATCTGGGGGACTATTATGGAGGTAAATATTATTCTATGACGCAGCCGGAAGAGGAAGAAATGGAGTTTACAGTTCCGGCGGTCCACTGGCAGAAGGTGCTGGATGTGGGCTGTGGAAGCGGCTATTGGCTGGTGCAGAAGGCCAGGGAGGGCTGGGAAAATCTCTACGGCTGCGATCCTTTTCTGGATCATGACAGGCATTATGGGGATCGGGTGAGGATCCGCAGCTGCTCCATTCATGAGATGGAAGGGGACGGAAGCTTTGACGTGATCCGTATGCACGACTCCTTTGAACATATGGCGGATCCCCTGGAGGTCTTAAAGAACGCCCGCCGTCTCTTAAAAGCGGACGGGCTGCTGGTCATGACCATACCGATCTATCCCAACATTGCTTTTGAAAAATACGGGCCTCACTGGTTTCAATTGGACGCCCCCAGGCATATCTTCCTGCACTCTAAGGAAAGCCTGGAATATCTGGCGAAAAAGGTGGGACTGTCTGTTACCGGCTGGAAATACCAGTCCAATATGAGCCAGTTTATCAGGTCTTATTTTTATCAGCATGGGATTCCATTTTATGAGCAGGAAAAACTGGTCAATCAATATTTCAGCGCGCAGGAGTTGAATGTGCTTGCGCTGGAGTCCGATCGGGCCAACGCGAAAGAGTATGGGGATTATGCAGCGGTAAATATGACCGTGGGGGAGCTGCCTGTGGAGGAAAGTGGCAGCCGGGTGATCTACCAATGTTTCCGCAGGGAGAAAAGCCGCTATGCCTATCCCTATCCGCCGGTCTACCGGGATGCGGACACAGACTATATCTGTTTTACCACGGAGGATGACATAGAATCCGGACATTGGAAGGTACAAAAGACAGTGGATCTGGAGCCAGAGACTTTGGAGCTTTACCTAAAAAAATATCATGTCAGGCGGGAGCTGGAGCAGGATCAGATTCAGATGGATACCCTTTTTAATACGAATTGGAAGCAGAGCTTTGTGAATGTGCCATCCCTGGAGGAACTGCCCAGGATCCAGCTGGATTTAAGCCATTTTGAGCCTACGGCCGACGAAAATGGTCATTATAAATATGAAAAAAATCCCGTATATCAAAAGGGAAAATATAAAGGGAGACCCCTTCTTTTGACCATCGGTGTACCTGTGAGTAACCAAATTGAAACCATAGATCGCTGTCTTTCCCATGTCAAGCCCCTGCTGGATCAACTGGATGCGGAGCTGGTAGTCATTGACACGGGGAGCACGGACGGCACGATTGAGGTCTGTAAGAGCTATGGGGCAAGAGGCTATGAGCATCCCTGGCATGACAACATGTCCGCTGTGCGCAATGAAGCCATCCGCCACGGCAGGGGGCTTTGGTATATGTCCATTGACGATGATGAATGGTTTGAGGACGTGGAGGATATTTTGAGATTTTTCAAGTCCGGCGAATATAAGCAATACAATGCTGCTACTTATATCCAGCGGAATTACATGGACTCGAAGGGGACGATGATTCATGACATGTATACACTGCGTATGGCGGAGATCACACCGGAACTGCATTTTGAGGGACGCATCCACGATGCTCTTTGCATTAAAGGAAATGTAAATGCTAAACAGCTTTCATCTTATGCCCATCATTATGGCTTTGTCAACGAGCCGGAAAAGGTGCAGGTAAAATCCATGAGAAACACACCGATCCTACTTCTGGACGTTTATGAGTATCCGGAAGACTGCCGTTATCTTTTTCAGCTGGGTAATGAGTTCAAGTCAATGGGCGAGAACGTTACAGCTATGGGGCTCTTTGCACAGTACCTTTCTCTGTATGTTCATTTTGGAATGCTTTGGCAGGTAGAATCACCTGCGTCCGGACTTGTAAGTTGTCTGTATACACTGCGCGACAAGAGGCTTTTTACCTGGGCGGACAACCTGAGTAAAGTGTTCCGGCTTCTTATCACAGATCAGTGCTATTACGCTTTTTTAATGATGGAACTAGCCTTTTCGAAAGGCATGTCTGCAAGAGAAGTGCTGACTTACCATGAACGCTATGAGAATCTGTTGGAAAAGTATGAAAAGGATCCTAGCCCATGGAAGAAGACGAGCTATTACGGACTGGCGGTGGTAGAAGACAAATTTTATGCTGCCGGTGCTTGTGTTGTCGCTTTCGGCGCCTGTTTGCGGCTGGGTGATGAAGAAAAGGCCCTGGAAATCTTAAAAAATCTTGATCTGGAGGCTGCGAAGGGCAAGCGGAAGATCGTGTTGGAAGAGGGCTTTACCGCAGGCCCAGAGGTCTTTGCAGCGCTCTGCGCAAAGCTGACGCCTTCCCAATGGGAAGAGTGGGGCGGTACCGTACTGAATGCCTTTGTGGCAGGGATGACCCGTTACGCCGTGGCAGAGCAGCAGAAGGCACGTTTTCCGGAAATTCTCACCCACTTAAGCGTTTCCGCAATCGAGGACTGGCTTGCCGCGTCCGAGTTTGGAAAGCGGAGAAAAGCGCGGGAAAAGCTGGTTGAATATGCGCTGGAGGTTGATGAGGCGGGACGCTTTACGGACGGGGAAATATCTTTGCAGGAGCTTACTCTCTGTGCCCAGGTGCTGATGGAAGCTTATGAAAATGCTGCACCAGGCGGGGAGCTGGAGTCGGAAGAAAAACGATGGCAGCTTTTGAAGGCATATATTATGGCAGAGGGCGCACTGGCTGAGCGTTATCATACGCCGGAGCAGCTGCTGGAGCCGGAGGGCGGCGAGATTTCTCCAAGGATTCGAGCGGTTTACTGTATGGCGATGGCCTTAGCGGACGGCGTGGCAAGCAGCGAAAACGTGGATTTACTAAAGCAGGCTTTGAAAGTTTATCCGGCATACCATCAGGAGATTCGCGGCATATTAGCAGAACTTCGGTGAAAAACGGAGGTATATGCCGGGCAGAAGGGAGTTTATAATGATGAAAAGAAAAGATTACAGCGTGACGGAGGAAATGGTAAGGGCAGTAGAAGAGGCGGTAACCCTTTTGAGGCAGAATCCCGGGCTGGTCTCTACGGCCGCGCAGATTCTGGACAAGGGGATGCGGATGGTATCCGGGGAGTTGTTTGGCAATCCAAGGATCAAGGCCGGGGTTTTCCCGGGACAGCGTGAGCTTTCCTCGGTCAGGCGGGACGCCTGCGGCCTGATTGAATTGGGGGGGGCATGGACTGATTTCATTCGTCAGGTGGTGGACAGGAGGAAAAGCGCATCAAATGCTCTTGACGAGGCCTTTTATATCATGATGGACAGGGTGCGCTGCGTGGAGGAAGGAGTTATTCTTCGTCAGGTTAAATCCCTGATCTTGTCCTATCAGCCGGAGTACCTTACCCGGTTGAATGGGTTTTATGCGAAGCTGGGCTATATGTGGGGAGCGCTGGATACAAAAGCGAATATATACCAGGTGGTGGAAAACAGGATTCGCGTCATGGCGGAGCATTGGGCGGAGATGGAACGGGTGTATGAACGGTTGGCGGACTATCGTTCCAGAAAGGTGCTGTACCATACTCTTTCAAGCTGGCTGACCTATGACTGGGCGGATCTGACTGCCATGTATGAGAATAATTTTGAGGCCTATTGGGATCTGGACCTGATCAAGTGTTCCGAAGAGGATGTAATTGTGGATTTGGGAGCTTATACGGGAGATTCTGTGCAGGCTTATATTGATACCTACGGTGCCTGGAAGCGGATATATGCTTATGAGATGATGGAGGATAATTTCCGACAGATGCAGGAGAATCTGCGGGCGTATGAAAATATTGTCATGAGCAGGAAAGCTGTGGCGCAAAAGCCGGGCGTAATGTATATTGACGACGGAATCAACTTTACGGATGCCCATAGGCTTGCGGACTCCGGACGGAATGCAGTGGAGGTAACCACGCGGGATGAGGATATAAGCGAAAAGATCACGTTGATCGCGCTTGATAGTGAGGGTGCGGCGCGGGATGCCCTGCTGGGAG
>CAZAMX010000025.1:0-15255 GCA_964486095.1 uncultured Acetatifactor sp.
CTTCAAGCAGAAGGTACAGGATGCGCTGGATGCAACCTATAAGTAAGGCGCGGTAAGGCGTTTGAAATTTGACAATAGCCTGGGGCGGCTGCGGCCGCCCCAAAAAAATAACGGCGAGAGGTATCTATATGAGCAATATTAAGATGATTTCACCTGCGGTTCCCAATGTGCCCTGGCAGGAAAAGCCCGCTGGCTTAAAAGGAGCACCTGTCTGGAGATATACGGAGAATCCCATTATCGGTCGTAATCCCTTAGAGGGAGTAGCGCGTATTTTTAACAGTGCCGTAATGCCCTATGAGGGAAAGTTTATCGGTGTGTTCCGCGGCGAGCAGACCAACGGTATACCCTATATCTACTTGGGAAGGAGCGAAGACGCTATACACTGGGAGTTTGACAAGGAGAAAATTCCCTTCGTGGATGAGGCCGGCAAGCCCTTTATGCCGATTTATGCCTATGATCCCAGATTGGTAAAGGTTGAGGATACCTATTATATCATCTGGTGTCAGGATTTTTACGGAGCGTCCATCGGCATGGCAAAGACTACGGATTTCAAGACCTTTACCAGGCTGGAGAATCCCTTCCTGCCCTTTAACCGCAATGCGGTTTTATTCCCCAGGAAGATTAACGGCAACTTTATGCTGTTAAGCCGTCCTTCCGATTCCGGACATACGCCCTTTGGCGATATTTTTGTCAGCGAGAGCCCGGATCTGGTATATTGGGGGAAGCACAGGCATGTAATGAGCCGCGGCAATGAATGGTGGGAGTCCTTAAAGATCGGCGGCGGTGCGGCGCCCATTGAGACCAATGAAGGATGGCTCCTGTTTTATCACGGCGTCAGCGGAACCTGTAACGGATATGTATATTCCATCGGCGGCGCCATTCTTGATCTGGAGAATCCCTCCAAGGTTTTGTACCGCTGTGAAAACTTTTTACTGACTCCTGAGGAATGGTACGAGGAGAGAGGCTTTGTTCCCAATGTTACCTTCCCCTGCGCTACCATCCATGATTCCGAGAGCGGGAAGATTGCCATTTATTACGGCTGTGCGGACAGCTATGTAGGGCTGGCATTTACTACGCTGGAAGAAATCACTGCATACATCAAGGATCACAGTGTGACCAACGATAATGACAGAGAAATCGGCATGAGATAGTTTAAAGGGGGCTGTTGTAAATGAACGGAAATTTGCAGCAGCCCTCTTATGTTAAAAGTGTAGGGCAAATACCGGCTGTATTGGCTGACATCTGCCGAGGTTGTTTTGTTTCATGACAAGGTTGCTACAAAAGGACCTCGGCAGCGGCCAGCCGCAGCTATGCAGCAGAGCGGCCATAATTTGTATGCTGCATAAATTATTCAAAGCCTGGCTGTAAATGGAACGTTTTTGGAAAGGAGACAAAATGTCGGAAGCAATGGAATTTGTCAGAAATATTAAGGTGGGAATCAGCATCGGAAACACTCTGGACGCTACGGATGCAGGCCTGGCGAGGGATGCGGCCCCCTGCGACTTTGAGACGGCCTGGCAGAATCCGGTGATCACTAAAAAGCTTGTGGATACCATGCTGGATGCGGGATTTAATCTGATTCGTATACCGGTGTCATGGACTAACCATTTAGGACCGGAGCCTGACTTTGCCATAGAAAAAAGCTGGCTGGACAGAGTGCAGGAGGTGGTGGATTACGTATATGGCCGTAAGGCTTATGCCATTTTAAATCTTCATCATGAGGACTGGAATTATCCCTATTATGAAAACCGTGAGGCAGCCTGCAGGAAGATGCAGGCGGTATGGTCCCAGATCTGCGAGCGGTTTGCGGATTATGACGAGCATTTGATCTTTGAGGCCCAGAATGAGCCTCGAAAGGTGGGAACGGATTTGGAGTGGAACGGCGGCGACGAAGAGGGCTGGGAGGTGGTCAATCACACCAACGGCGCATTCTTAAAAACCGTCAGAGCCGCAGGCGGACATAACCCCGGCCGCTATGTGATGCTGCCCGGTTACGGGGCTAACTGCAAGGTGGGTATTCGCCATATTGCGGTGCCTGAGGATAAAAGAGTTATTATTTCCGTACATGCTTATGAGCCTTATGAATTTGCACTGCAGATTCCCGGCAGAAGAAACTGGAATCATGACAGGTCAGAGATCGACAGATTGATGCGGGATTTGAAGGAGCTGTATACAGGTAAGGGAATTCCGGTGATTATCGGTGAATTTGGAGCCATGAACAAGGAAGATAACGAGGATGAGCGGGCGGAATGGGTAAAGTATTATGTATCTGCCGCCGCGGAGATCGGCGTTCCCTGCGTCTGGTGGGATAATGGCCTGTTTGAGGGCGAGGGAGAACTGTTCGGTCTGTTTAACAGGTATGACTGTACCTGCGCTTATCCGATGGTACTGAATGGACTGACAAAACAATTTTGACAAAAGGAGAACGAAGAATGGCAGAGTTGGAAAAACTTGCGGCGGAAGCAAAGGAGCATCTGCTGGGAAAGATCATCCCCTTCTGGCGGAGCCTGCGGGATGATACACAGGGCGGCTGGTACGGATATGTATCCTATGAGTTGGAGACAGACCGCGAGGCGGTAAAGGGATGTATTTTAAACAGCAGGATTACCTGGTTTTTTGCCAATGTTTATCTTTGCTGCAAGAAAAGGCTGATTACGGAGGCGGACTGCAGAAAATACGGATTTTCCCCCGAGGATCTAAAGGCGGAGGCGGAGCATGGGTATGCCTTTTTAAAGGAAAGGTGTCTGGACCGGGTCAACGGCGGCATTTACTGGTCCCTGTATGCGGACGGCAGGCCGGAGGATACCACAAAGCATACATACAATCAGGCGTTTGCCATTTATGCCCTGTCCTCCTATTATGAAGCGCTTGGAGAGGAAGAGGCGCTGAAGCTGGCTTTTGCACTGTTTGAGCTGATTGAAGAAAAATGTACGGATAATGTCGGGTATCTGGAGGCTTTCACTGTGGACTTTCAGCCTGAGTCCAATGAAAAGCTGTCGGAAAACGGTGTCATGGCGGCAAAGACCATGAACACATTGCTTCATGTGTTTGAAGCTTATACCCAGCTTTATAAGGTTTCCGGAGAAAAAAAGGTAGAAGAGAGGCTTAAATGGATATTGGATACCTTTGCGGATAAGATTTATAATCCGCAGAAGCATCGTCAGGAGGTGTTTTTTGACGCAGATTATCATCCTATCATTGATCTGCATTCCTATGGACACGACATTGAGACGGCATGGCTGATTGATTTGGGGCTGGAGGTACTGAAAAGTCCTGCCTATGATGAAAAACTTGCTCCCATCACAAGGGATCTGACGGAGCAGATATACAAGACGGCCTTTAACGGGCAGTCTCTGGCCAATGAGTGCGAAAGGGGCATCGTTAATACTCATCGGATCTGGTGGGTGCAGGCAGAGAGTGTCATCGGTTTTTTAAACGGTTATTTAAAGGACGACAGCCGCAGGGAATACCTGGAGGCCGCGCAGAAGCAGTGGGAGTTTATTCAGAAGCATGTGGTTGACGTTCGACAGGGGTCCGAATGGTTTTGGGAGGTGGATGAGGCGGGTAATCCGTATCCGGACCGGCCCATTGTAGAGCCATGGAAATGTCCCTATCACAATGGCAGGATGTGTGTTGAAATTCTAAAACGCCAGGCGGCTTTAAGCGCACTGGACTAACCGGATTGAAAGAAGGAGGGCACAATGATACACGAAAAGTATTTTGAATTGGCAGGAAAGCAGGAAGAGCTGCTTAAGCGGAAGAATGAAAAGGATCCTTCCTTTTACAACGGCATCTATGACCGTTACCTTTACCCCGTTTTGACAAGGGAGCATATTCCTTTGACCTGGCAGTATGATCTGAATCAGGAAAGCAATCCCTTTTTCCAGGAAAGGCTTGGAATCAACGCAGTAATGAATTCCGGAGCAATTTACCTGAACGGGAAATATTATCTGGTGGCCCGCATTGAGGGGAATGACCGTAAATCCTTTTTTGGCATAGCAAAAAGCGATAACGGAGTGGACGGCTTTCGCTTCCTGGATTATCCGATTTTGCTGGAGGATACCTGTCGGTCAGAGACCAATGTATACGATATGCGGCTGACACAGCATGAGGATGGTTATATTTACGGTGTATTCTGCTCCGAGAGCAAGGATAAAACGGTAAATGATCTGTCTGCCGCCGTTGCCGCAGCCGGAATTGTGCGTACAAAGGATTTGCAGCATTGGGAGCGGCTGGATAACCTTGTGACCCTGCGCTCTCCCCAGCAGAGGAATGTGGTGCTGCATCCCGAGTTTGTGAACGGCAAATACGCTTTTTACACCAGGCCCATGGACGACTTTATTGAGACCGGAAGCGGCGGGGGTATTGGCTTCGGACTTTGCGATGATATTACCCATGCGGTGATTGATGAAGAAAAGATGACGAGCCTGCGTAAATATCATACGATTACGGAAGCCAAGAACGGCGCCGGAGCGGTACCCATCAAGACGGATGCAGGCTGGATTCATATTGCTCATGGGGTGAGAAACACGGCGGCAGGCCTCAGGTACGTTATCTATGCCTTTGCCACGGCTTTGGATGATCCTTCAAAGGTGATTGCGGAGCCCTCCGGCCTGCTGATCGGTCCCAGAGGCGGAGAAAGAGTGGGGGATGTTTCCAACGTTGTCTTTACCAACGGCGCGATTGTTAATGAAAAGAATGAGGTATATATTTATTACGCTTCTTCAGACACAAGACTCCATGTGGCCGTCACAACTTTGGATAAGCTGAAGAATTATGTGTTCAACACCCCTGCGGATCCCGGCAGAAGTGTGGAATGCGTTGCCCAGAGATGCGGACTGATCGAGAAAAACCTGAAGCTGCTGAAGGAGTGTGCAAAATGCTGATTTTACCGGATCATGAATTTTTAAGCTACAGCGGACGGATTGATTTTGACGATAAAAAGGCTCCTGTATTTGTCTATGCGGGCAGCTATGTAAGCATTCGCTTCAGCGGAAGCCGTATCGGAGTCATTTTGTCAAATATCAGAAGCTATGGCTCCAATTATATCGGTTATATTTTGGACGGCGTACAGGGGAAATTCCTTTTGGAGCCCAGGGAAAGCCAGGAGTCCGACGACGGGCTTCAGGAGCCGGATAATACACCTTTCATGAGGGATGGAGCCCGGCACGGTTACTGTCTGGGGAAGGATTTAGGGCCGGGGGAGCATGAGCTGCTTTTATTCAAACGCATGGATGCCTGTCATTATTTTATTTTCCACGGATTCGAGCTGGAGGACGGAGGCAGCGTGCTGCCGGCATGCAGGCTGCCGGAACGGCGCATCGAGGTGTTCGGAGACAGCGTGTCCTGCGGAGAAGTTTCGGAGGTGGTGGAATAGGTGGGCAGGGAAGACCCTGAACATGACGGTGAATTTTCCAACAGATGGTATTCCTATGCCTTTATCACGGCCAGAAAATTAAAGGCAGAGCTGCATATTACCGCCCAGGGGGGAGCGGCCCTTTTGGACAAATCAGGATGGTTCTGCGGGCCGGATTATGTGGGAATGGAGTCTATTTATGACAAGATTCAGTATAATCCTCAGCTTGGGGCGTTGAAAAAATGGGATTTTGCCAGCTGGATACCCCATGTAGCGGTGATTGCAATCGGGCAGAACGACGCCAATCCGAAAAATTACATGGCGGAGGACTATGAATGCGAACAGGCGGTGAACTGGCGGAAGCGTTACAGAGCCTTTGTAGAAGGGCTGATGAAGCTTTATCCGAAGACATGTTTTGTGCTGACCACTACTATTTTAGGACATGATGCGAGCTGGGACCGTGCCATTGATGATGTCTGCAGGGAGATTGGCAGCCCCCGGGTACACCACTTTTTATATGAGAAAAACGGCTGCGGCACACCGGGTCATATTCGTATCCCTGAGGCGGAGAAGATGGCGGAGGAATTAAGTGCTTTTATTGAATCTCTGCGGCAATTCTTCCAAACGTGACCTTACGCTTTGGTTTCACGGATTACTTCCAAATATTGAAATTAGTGCCCGCCGGAGGCGGGCATAGGGGGTGTAGATATGAATTTGAATTATGAGGCAGCGGTGGCAAACCGCGGCAATCAGGCCAGGATCAAGAAGGTATTTCAGCGGGCACAGCAGGGAGAAAAGCTGACCATTGGTTTCTTAGGCGGTTCTATCACCCAGGGGTCTCTTGCAACGGACCCGAAGCTGTGTTATGCTTACCGTGTGTATGAATGGTGGTGTAAAACCTTTCCCGCGGCGGAGTTTGTATATTTGAACGCGGGGATCGGAGCGACAGATTCCCAGTTTGGCTGTGCCCGGGTGGACAGTGATCTTTTGGCCTGCCGACCGGATTTTTGCCTTGTAGAATTTTCGGTAAACGACAGCTCCACTCCCCATTATCTGGAAACCTATGAGGGATTAATCCGCAGAATTTACGGCGCTGCATGGCAGCCGGCCGTGCTGTTGGTGCATAATGTATGCTATGACAACGGCGCCAATGCTCAGCTGATGCACGGGAAGGTGGGGCGCTATTATGAGCTGCCGTCCGTCAGTATGCAGAGCTGTATTTACCCGGAGCTGGTTTCCGGCAGGCTGGAGAACCGGATAATCACCCCGGATGACCTGCATCCCAATGATTACGGGCATGAGCTGGTGGCATCCGTCATTACATATTTTCTGGGAAAAATCCTGGAGGATATTAAAACTGCGGAGGAGCCGTTGGAGCTTAAGGATGAGCCTCTGACAGCTAATGCGTACCAGCATTCCATCCGTTACAGAAACGATAATGCCGCTCCTGTATTGAATGGCTTTACCCCTGATCAGGCGCCTCAGGAGGTGATTACCGATATTTTTAAAAAGGGCTGGACGGCAGCGGAGAAGGGTGCTTCCATTGTATTTGAGGTGAAAGGCTGCTGTATCGGGGTGCAATATCGAAAGACCATGCAGCTTCCGGCGCCGGTGGCGGAGCTGATTCTGGATGGGGACGAGGATCATCCCTTTGTGCTGGATGCCAATTTTGATGAGACCTGGGGAGACAAGCTGGTACTGGATACCGTGCTGGAGCATGGAGAGAACAGGCTGCACAGGGTGGAAATCCGCTTGAAGGAAACTCATAAGGAAGATCGGCTTCCTTTTTATCTGGTATCTGTTATTGCTTCGGAATGAAGTGTGGCAGTTCAGTCTTGCAGCTAGTCGCGCCGCCTGGGGGTAAGTACCTTCCTGCAAAGACACGCTTTCGCTCGAGAAAAAACGTAACGGTACCTAAGTCTCCAAAGTACGGAGACTAAGTACCGACGTTTTTTACGGTCTCTGCGGGAAGATACTTACCTCCAGGCGGCTGATAACAGGCAACAGTCTGCCGTTAAGCTGCTGCAAGGCGGACACCCGACATGAAATGGATTGCCGGCATGTCGGAAAATATGAAAGAAAAAGCTTAGGAAAGGCGGAAGATATGTTTGACAAGGATTTTGTCTGGGGCGTGGCAAGCAGTGCGTACCAGGTGGAGGGAACTGATCCGGAGGACGGGAGAGGAAAAACCGTATGGGATACCTTTGTGGAAGAGGGCAGGATATTTGAGAAGCAAAACGCCGATACCTCCTGTGACCATATGCACAGATACCGGGAGGATTATGCTCTGATGCGTAATCTGGGAATTAAGGCTTATCGCTTTTCCTTAAACTGGGCAAGGCTTATTCCGGACGGAACCGGCGCTGTCAACTTAAAGGCGGTGGAGCTTTATCGGAATATGATTCTTTCCATGAAGGAAAACGGTATCACCCCGTACATTACGCTGTTTCACTGGGAATTTCCCCAGGCCCTTCAGGACAGGGGCGGCTGGCTGAACCCGGAGGCAGTGGAGTGGTTCGGCAGCTACGCAAGGGTGGCAGCGGAGAATTTTTCGGATCTTTGTGAAAATTTTATTACCATCAATGAGCCGCAGTGTGCGGTGGGGCTGGGACATTTGAGCGGTGTTCATGCGCCGGGGCTTAAGCTTTCCTATCAGGAGACCTTTCAGATTGCCCATAATCTTTTAAAGGCACACGGGAAGGCAGTGATCATGCTGAGAAAGTATGCAAAACAGCCTGTCCGGATCGGATATGCACCCACGGGCGGAGTGGCTTATCCTTATACGGATTCTCCGGAGGATATTGCGGCGGCCAGGAAGATTTACTTTGGATTTTATAATCCCATGAGCAACTGGACCTGGAATGTAGCCTGGTTTTCCGATCCCGTATTTTTAGGGCATTACCCGGAGGAAGGACTGCAGCAGTTTCGGGAGTACCTGCCCGAAATCACAGAGGAAGATATGGAATTAATCCATCAGCCCCTGGATTTTATGGGCCAGAATATCTACAACGGCTATTATGTCAGGGCCGGCCGGGACGGAGAGCCGGAATTTGTCACCAGGGAGCCCGGATTTCCCAAGACGGGGACGGACTGGCCGGTGACGCCGAGAGCCTTTTATTACGGGATTAAGTTTTTGACGGAGCGCTATCCGCTTCCGCTTTATATTACGGAAAACGGTATGGGCTGCCATGATAACGTGGCGCCTGACGGCAGAGTCCATGACAGCGACAGGATTACCTTCCTGGACAGCTATATAGGCGCAATGCAAAAGGCCAGGGAAGAGGGCGCGGATGTGAGAGGCTATTTCCTGTGGACCTTTCTGGATAACTTTGAGTGGAGCGACGGTTATAAGCAGCGTTTTGGCATTGTATATGTAAATTATCAGACCCAGAAGAGGATTGTGAAGGATTCCGCATTCTGGTATCAGGAGGTAATTAGAACAATGGGAGCAAATCTTTCCTGCAACAATCCCTGTCAGGACATTCTGTTTCTGAATCCCGTGTTTACCCACAATATCTGGGGAGGAAGCAGACTGCGTGATGATTTCGGATACCGGATAGAAGGAACGGACATCGGTGAATGCTGGGGTATCTCTGCCCATCCAAACGGGGAAGGCACCATACGGGACGGAGCTTATGCCGGCGTAAAGCTTTCCGAGCTTTGGCAAACCCACCCTGAAATGTTCGGGAATGTTGAGTATGACCGTTTCCCGCTTCTGGTTAAGATTATAGATGCCAGGGAGGACCTGAGCATTCAGGTGCATCCCGATGATGTTTATGCAAAGGAGCATGAGAACGGCTCTCTGGGAAAAACGGAATGCTGGTATGTGCTGGACTGTCCGGCGGGAGCGTCTCTTGTAATCGGCCACAACGCCAGAACAAAAGAAGAGCTTGCGGACATGATCCATCAGGGCCGCTGGAAGGAGTTCATTCGGGAAATCCCTGTGAAGAAAGGAGATTTTATCCAGATCGATCCGGGTACCGTTCATGCCATCAAGGGGGGACTGCTGATCCTGGAAACCCAGCAGAACAGTGATATTACCTATAGGGTTTACGATTACGACAGGCTTTCAAACGGCAAGCCCAGGCAGCTTCATGTGGAGCAGAGCATAGATGTGATTACCGTTCCGGCCAAATCGGCGGAGGACAGTGTAATGTCTGCGGCTGATCTGCCGCAGAACTGTCTCAATGAGCTTTATCAATGCGCATATTACCATATTTATAAGGTGAATGTGGACGACAGATTTGTCTTTGAGCCTGACGCGCCCTTTATGCTGGCGACAGTATTGTCAGGTGACGGAATTGTCAACAGCCAGCCTGTGAAAAAGGGAGACCATTTCCTGATACCAAACGGGGTGAAACGGCTGGAGTTTACAGGAAAAACGGAATTGATTTTGTCCAGCATATAAGATAGGTATAAATATCAACAATTTTAACAGCCTTGACAAACATCCGAAATCGGACTATACTTTAACGGTCCGGTTTCGGATGTTTTGCGTAGGACAGCGGAATTCCGCCTGGGAAGAAAAATGAAAGCAGGAAGTGATTGTATGGGAGCCGAAAAGGAACATTTGTTGGAATATAACAGGATTTATAAGGAAAGTGATGAACTATACAAAAATGCGGCAAAAGCGGCAGGGCTTTCGGACTGTGCTTTCTGGATTCTTTATTTTCTGCGGGAATGCAATGCCCAACTGACTCAGAGTGATATTTGCTCCACTATTTATGCACCGAAGCAGACAGTGAATTCTTCCCTGAAAAAGCTGGAAGAAGAGGATTACCTTCAGCTTGTTGAGGGAAACGACAGGCGGAGTAAGCTTGTTCGTCTGACACAGAAAGGGGCGGCTCTTGCAGCACAAACCGTTGACCGGGTGCTGGAAGCGGAGCTGCGGGCATTAGGAAAAATGACAGAGGAAGAGCAGACGGCCCTTTTGAGCCTGTTTCATAAGTACACGGATCTGCTGAAATGGGAGATGGAAAATATAGGAAACCGAATGGGGAATCCGAATAAGGAAACAAAATAAAAAACAGGATAGGAAAACGGAATAAGGAAGCAGAATAAAAAAACAGGATAAGAAAACAGGATAAGGCAACAAAATAAGGAAACAGAAGCAAGAGGAATGGTAGCGGGAAAATGAAAGAGTCAAAAGGATCAAAAGGAATGGAGAAAATAGATAAAAAAGAAAAGTCTGTAAAGCGGAAGGCAATACAGCTGTCGGATCATTTTAATTATGGAAAGCTGTTGAGATTTGTGCTGCCATCCATTACCATGATGGTATTCACTTCCATTTACGGGGTGGTGGACGGTTTGTTTGTATCTAATTTTGTGGGGAAAACACCCTTTGCCGCCATCAATCTGATTATGCCGGTTCTCATGATTTTCGGCGGGATCGGCTTCATGCTGGGCACAGGAGGCAGTGCGCTGGTGGCCAAGACCCTGGGAGAACAGAAACCGGAAAAAGCAAAAAGATATTTTACCATGATGATTTGGACCACACTGATCGTCGGCGTGACGGTTTCCCTGGCGGGTTTTGCCGCCATGCGTCCGCTGGCGGCAGCGTTAGGCGCAGACGAAGCCATGCTGCCGGAGTGTGTGGTCTATGGAAGGATCACCATGATATTCAATGTGAGCTTTATGCTCCAGAATGTATTTCAGGGTTTTCTGATTACGGCGGAAAAGCCTAAGTTAGGGCTGATTACTACTGTGGCCGCCGGCCTGACCAATATGGCGCTTGACGCGTTGTTTATTGCCGGTTTCAAGTGGGGTGTTGCAGGGGCGGCCCTGGCTACGGGCTTAAGCCAGTGTGTAGGCGGACTGATTCCTCTGGTCTATTTTCTGCGTCCCAATACCAGCCTTCTGCAGCTGACAAAAACAAGGCTGGAGGCACGACCGATCCTGATGGCATGCGGGAACGGCGCTTCGGAGATGGTATCTAACGTGACAGCGTCCATAGTAGGAATGCTGTATAATTTCCAGCTGCTCAAATATGCAGGGGAGAACGGTGTGGCTTCCTACGGGGTTCTCATGTATGTACAGTTTATTTTCGTGGCAGTGTTTATCGGCTATTCCATTGGCAGCGCTCCCGTGATCAGCTATCATTACGGTGCGGGAAATCATACAGAGCTGAAAAGCCTGCTTCGTAAGAGTATTCTGCTGATGGGACTGATTGGCGCCGGCATGGTGATAGTGGCACAGCTTTTGGCTGCGCCGCTGTCCAGGGTGTTTGTGGGATATGATCCGGAGCTGTTTGGCATGACGCTCCGTGCGCTGCGCATTGCATCCTCCGCGTTTCTGATCCTGGGCTTTAATGTGTTTGCTTCTTCTTTCTTTACGGCGTTAAACAACGGAGGCGTATCAGCGGCGATTTCTTTCCTGCGCACCTTTATTTTCAAGCTGTCCGCGGTATTGATTCTGCCTCTGCTGCTGGATCTGGACGGTATCTGGCTGGCAGACGTGACGGCAGAGGTGTTTGCCTTTGTGATTTCCGCCCTGTTCCTGACAGCGAAGCGGAAGAAGTATCATTATTGACAGTTTACAGGCCTGCCCGCTCACAAGTCATATTCAGGTTCTGACGTTCTATGAGACAGCAGTCGGCGGAACTCATCAAGGGTCGTAGCAAAAACAGTATGGGTATCCCTGCGCTTTTCCGCCAGCTTGGGAAGGTAGGAGACAAGGCTTTTATAAAGAGCCAGGGCCTCCGGATGTTCTTCCCGTATCAGTCTGGGCAGGTCGCTGGTGCAGACCAGCAGTCCTAAATCCAAATCCTGCAGATAAAGCTCATAAATCATTCCCAGCCGGTGGTTCCTGGAAAAATTGTCTATGGTCTGTACCACGGGAATAATATTCGTATTATCCAAAATTGTGGAGCGGGAGGCATTTACGATAGAATGCCATTGGGGCGTGGTATAAGCTTCACAGGGAAAGTCTAGAAGGGCAGGATGCTCCCTGCGGATCAAAAGGCCCAGGGTTCCTACCGGCGTCTCTTTATGGGCACTCAGAGAGATATTACGGAACATGGGATAGCACCAAAAGTCCGTACAGTAGGTCCCCTCTATGGAAGCCTTGTTTTCTTCTGAAGATAAAAAGAGCAGGCAGGATCTGTATTGCTTTGCCAAGGCAGACAGCCGGTCGGGGTGAGCGGCTGTCAGAAGAGCGTCTGTCCCGGCCGCAATATCCTTTTCCAAGGCAGTGTATTCCGGATAAATCCATAAGTGATAGCTGTTGCTGATGCAGAGGCTTTTCAGCTCCACAGTCAATGTCAACGAAGAAGGTTCCTTTACCTGCGGCAGCTTTAGACAGAAATCGCCAAGAATAAATACCCCATTGCCCAGTATATCTGCAGTAGCTAAATTTATTTTCCGATTGGTTTGATCCCTTTTTGTCAGCTCCGTCACAGGATGGTTGACAGATGATATGACGTTGCCGTCGCCGTCTGTCAGGCGGCAGACAAGCTCGTCAACAGTCAAGGGCGACTTCCGATAATAACTCAGGGAAACCGTGAAATCAAAGGATTTATCAGCAATAACGACATAGCTGTCAAACTCTGCCTGAAGCACGGCCCCGGAACAGAATTTACGCCAGTCTGAGGCGGTGATCAGTCCTTTGTTTTCCATGAAGGCGTTGAGAATGCCCACCAGAGCCGTTCCCTGTCCTGTAAAATCCTGAATATCGAGAATCTGGAAGCCGGCCAGCTGTGAAGAACGCAGAGCGGTTTCCAGCTCGTCCCTGTAACAGGCCACAGCCAAGGCTCCCGAGCAGCGGAAAAATTCTTCTGCAAATTCAAGCATTCCGGCGGTCTCCAGCCGCCTCTTAAATTCCTCCAGATTACGGGCTTTCAATACGCCGGTGTATTTTTTGATCTCTTTAAAATCAGGATAAATCTCATATTGTCCAATCTCATGAGAGATAACAGGAACCTGAGGGATCAGTTCGGAGCGGGCTTCAGAGAGCTTGACCCGCTTGATGCCGGTCCCGTACTGAATTTCCACCGTGACATCTTCATCTGCGTTTTTTTTGTCTGTGTCCTGCATTTCGGCATTTGCAGGATCAGAATATGCTGTCAGACAGGAAGGGCGGATAGCCTCGTCGTAATGAAAGCGGGTTCCGGGAACCGCAGTCTGGACATGCCCCAGAGGTGCATCACACGCTGCATAAGATCCCCGGATCTGCCTGTCAACGGTAAAGCGCACTCCGGAAAAGAAATCGTCACAGGGCTGAATATTCGGGGTCCAGAAGAAATTATTGGAGCCCTGAGCAAACAGTACGTCCGGGCGGAAAGCCTTGTATTTAGACAAAAGATCGTTAAGGGCGGAGGCGTTTCCCCAAAGTTCATTGCCCATGGACATCATGCAGTAGGAGGGATGGCTGCTGAAGGATTCCAGCATTCGAAAGCCCTCAGCCTCCAAAAATTCCTGTGCCTCCTGATGGTAGCCTTCGTCATCGGGGCCGTTAAAGGTGCCCCAGAAGGGAACCTCCGGCTGCATATAAATGCCCAGAAGGTCTGCGGCAATAAATGCCGCCTCCGGAGGACAGCAGGTATGGAAACGGTAATGATTTATTCCCAGGTTTTTAGCATTTTTCATCACATGAAGCCAGGCCCCCGGATCCGCAGGAGCATAGCCGGTAAGGGGAAAGATCATGCCGTCGTGTTTACCGCGAAGGAATGTTTTTCGTCCGTTGATGTAAAAATGAGTTTTTCCTGCGGTAAAGGAGCACAGACCGCACCAGAGAGAAACGGTGTCGCAGGCAGCTGCGGGGGCGCTTTCGACTGCCAGGGTCTCCTGGCTTACACAGGCTTTGCTGCCTGCCTGGGCCTCCCGGTTGACGCAGATTTCGTTGCCTGTCCGGGCTTCCCGACAGGAAAGATGCAGGCGATAGACATAAGGTTCCTCTTCATCCCAAAGCTTTGGGTCCTCAGAAAGATTCTGAAGAACTTCAAACCGGTTTTCACCCGGCTGAAGAGTCACATCAAGATAAACTGCTTCCCCGGGCAGGGGCTTGTATTCTAAAAGCTCTTCATAATTTTCACCCTCGGGGATAATCTTGTCCTGCTCTGCATATATATCTTTCAGGCGGCAGAGAACGGGATCTACCCGGATTACGGCAGGGCAGGGCCGGCTGCCGTAATAACGGACAGGAATTTTCAGCAGGATGCTCTTTTCCTTGTAACGGCACCTTGCGTCAACTGTACCGATATGTATGTTTTCCCGAATTGTCAGAGAAATCTCGCCCAGGATTCCGTTCCAGTTGGTCTGAGTATCCGGAGAAGTCAGGTGGCCACCGGGCACCTTGTAATCGGTATTGGATACCATAACGGTAATAACCGGATTTAAAGTGGTAATCAGGCCTGTCAGGTCATAGCGGTGCTTTGCCACAAAGCTGTCATGACTTCCGGCAAATCGGCCGTCCACCCAGACATATGAGATTCTGGTACGCTCCAGGGTGAGCTCGAAATGCTTCCCTGAAAGCGCGGATATTTCTTTCACAGGAAGGGAGAGCGTCTTTTGATACCAGCTGTAGCCCTCCATCTCATAGGGGTCGGTAAGGCGGCCTGTATCCTTCCTGTCATGGGGTGAGCCCTTTCCGGCTTCGGAGACGGTGGAGGGCAGGGTGATAGTGTCCTTAAAGGTAAGCAGTTCATAATGAGCATTAAGCCCCTTTTTTTCTTTGTCAAGGCAAAATTGCCACTGACCCTGCAGATTCATTACAATATTCATAATCAGATATTCCTTTCTGTCGGATGAGCAGTTTGTATAGTCAAGTATATCAGATGTGACAGCTTTTTTCCACTCGTGGCCGAACTGTTACAAATTTTGTAAAAACCTCTGGATTTTTTGATATAAATGTGAGAAAATGAAAGACGAATGATATTATTTTATCAATAAAAAAATTGAATAAAT
>CAZAMX010000026.1:0-15122 GCA_964486095.1 uncultured Acetatifactor sp.
TCCTCTTTCCTGCAGGATTTCCAGCAAATAGCTCAGTGTCCTTCCGCTGTCCACAATGTCCTCCACCACCAGCACATCCCTGCCCTTAAGAGGCTCATCCAAATCCTTTACAATCTTTACCACTCCACTGGATTTGGTATCGCTGCCATAACTGGACACCGACATAAAATCAAGAGAAACAGGAACCGTGATCCTCTTCGCCAGCTCGCACATAAAGAACCTTCCACCCTTTAACACACATACCAGATGGATGCTCCTTCCCGCATAATCCCTGCTGATCTGCTCTCCGATCTCCCGGATCCTCCTGTCTACCTCTTCTTCCGCTAAAAGTACCCTGACTCGCTCCTGCATTTTTCCTCCGTTTCACTTACCGGACAGATGTCACTGTCCGGGCAGTCTCCCTTTTAATTTTACCTGTAAAACATGCTTTGTATTCCTGTCCACCTTATAATATTCGCTGATTCGGTACCCGGCCAGCCACAGCACATGGCTGCCCTCCGCCAGCACAGGAATCTTGTCCCGCAGCTCGCGGGGTATCTTTTCTCCGATCATATAATCTTTTAAGGACTTGTGAATTATATTTCCGGCACCGTCCGACAGGGTAAGATAATCTCCCCTTTGTCTGAAGCGCCAAACAGGAGATTCTTTTATTTTATCACAGTCAAACCATTTCGTATACAGATTTCGGGGAACTTCTTCCCCTTCCCGCAAGGGAAACCGGGTAAACTCCGGCTCCGGCAACTCTTCCGGCGCAGACTCCGGCTCTTCCGGGCAAAGCTTCGGCTTTGCCCTGCAAGGTGCCGGCACTGCCTTATCATCCTTTCCCTGCCCCCCTAAGGCCGCAATTACCTTTTTGTACTGCCTGACAACACGGATACCGAAAGGCAGATCAATACTGCGGTTTCCTTCCTTTTCAAACAATCCCAGGACAGCTTTCACATGCACCGCGGAAATATCCTTCCCCGTGGGCGACAATTCCTCTGCAAGCCCTAAAATCATTCTTTTTTGAATGGCGGGGTGATATGCAAGAAATCTTTCAACATCAATTTCCACACTTTCCGTCATGCCGACAGTGCCGTCAGTAACATGCCTTTCCATACAGTCCGCCAGAGCGTTTTTCGTCTGCTGCCGCAGATAGTCCTCCGTTTCGGATAAAATATCCGCCGTCCTGCACATATGATCCACCGCCCTGCCGGAAACCTCCCGCTCCGCCCAGGGCAGAAGATAATGCCGTATCCGGTTCCTGGTGTACTCGTCCTCTTCGTTCGTGGCGTCCGTCCGCCAGGAAATTCCTCTCTCCCGCAAGTATGCTTCTATTTCTCCGCGTTTCAGGCAGAGTACAGGGTGGACTACGTCCACCCGGCTGTCGGCAGCTGTCTGCCGTATAATTTCCTCCCGCACCGGCTCTATGCCCCGCATACCCTTCAGGCCGCTGCCCCGAAACAGATGAAGCAGCATGGTCTCCGCCCGGTCCTCCGCATTATGAGCCACCGCGATCTTCGTTCCGCCAGACTCCCGTGCGGCCCTGCCAAAGGCGCCGTAGCGCAGGCGCCGCCCTGCGTCCTCCTCCGAGCATTTTTCCGCCTTTGCAAATCCCTTTACATCCGCCCTCTCCAGCTGAAAAGCCACTCCCTGCTGCCTGCATAATTCCTCTACATAAGCGGCGTCTTCTCGGGCTGCCGCCCCGCGGATCCCGTGGTCCACGTGAACGGCTAGCATTTCAAAGTCCGTCTTCTTTTGATATTCCAGCAACAGAAATAAGAGGCAAACAGAGTCTGCCCCTCCTGAAACTCCGAGGACAACCTTATCCCCAGGCTGTATCATTTTATGCTTTTCCATAAAGGAAAAAACCTTTTCTTCCGTCTGCTGCTTTGTCATATGGAAAATGTATCTCATTCCCGGGCAAAAGTCAACTAGGCTGCTGCTATTCATTAAACAAAAAGTAACTGTTCAGCCTTCCGGCAACCTAACAGCGAAAGCCTGCGGTCATTCTCATGCAGACACTCTTCCGCTTGAAGGCGCGACGTAACGGTACTAAGCAAGCACAATACGCTTGCTAAGTACCGACGTCTTGCACAGTCTGCATGAGAACGGCCGCAGGCTTTCGTATGTTAAGCCGCCTGAGCAGGAAGTTATTGTCTCAGGCAGGGCCGTTCCGCCTCACATCCGCATCACTCTGTCGGCAAATGCCGTTTCTTCCTCCCGGTGAGTCGTGTAAATAACCGTAGCCTTACTGCTTCTAATATAGTTCATCAGCTTTTCGGCGTGTTCCCTGTCCAGGGATGCCGTGGGCTCGTCGAGAAGCATGATTTTCGCCTTGCCGTTGGAAAAGGCCCTGGCGGCATTCACTCTCTGCTGCTCCCCTCCCGATAGCTCGGACACGGAAGCAATTTCACGGTCTGCAAACTCAGAAACCCCCAGAGCATTTTTTATTTCCTCCGGGTTTATCTCGCTGAAGCTGCCCATTAAAATATTATCGTCAATGGCAGTTTCGTACAGCTGAGAGGCGGCAGGCATATAGGAAAAAATATGGTTTTCCCGCAAATATTCCGTATCGCTTGCCGGAGATTTGCCGAACAGTGTTATACTGCCGGATGTGGGAACATACATACCCATAATACAGCGAAGCAATGTAGATTTCCCGCTGCCGTTTTCACCCATGATTGCAATATGCTCCCCCTCTTTGATACTTAAATTTATGTCCGACAGAATTTTTCTGCCCTCTGTTTCAAAACATAACTTGTCAATCGCCAGGGCACAGCTATCGCCGTAATTTTGAGGGGAATGGTCTCCTTCCCTGTTTAAACCGAAAAGCTCCTTGGCATTATCAATGGGTACGGTATTATATGGAATATAGGCCGCCATCTGCTGCATATTCTGGGTTTGCTTTCCTGATTCCTCAATAATACTTTTCACGGAAGCCAGATTGCCCCCGGATATTTTTACACTGCCGGGCAGGAACCCTAAAACAGGATAAATAAATCCGCTTACCAGTTCGCTGAGGACTTTTTGCAGGGAAATATAAAAATTATTCTTCTTTAACTGCTCCGCCTGAACACGAAAAATATCCCTTCTGTTTTGCTCAAAACGGCTCTTGATAACGCTCTGCAGGCCATTCATGTTGAAAAAATATGCCTTATACATGAGTTCTTCGGTATTGTTATTTTTTTCAGCTTCAAGCTCCTGAAGCATGGCGGCATATTCTTCAGACAGGACACCCAGCTTTTGGCCGGCAAAAATTGTGATGCCGATATGGGCCAGAATAAAAAAGGAAACCGTATAATGAACCTTAACCGCTAAAATCAACAAAACGCCCGTGACAATCAAACTGATAACAAAACTAATCATCATCACCCATAACGAAAGGGCGGAGTCAGTAAATGCGGTGATATTCTGGAGCAAATCCTCGTCATTGTATTTTTCTTCTCTTTCACCGTAAGGCAGCGCAAACAAATCCTGATATAAATCCGCTGAACCTCTGTAAATAAGGTTTGCGCACATTACATTTCCATACACATTTATGATGTAATCCAACGTAAGCATGATGAAAGCCGCCAGAATTAAGAACAAAATCATCCATGGCGTTACACTCATGCCGCTTTCTATTTTGCCGATCATGTATTGTATCATAAAGGGCACTGACAGGGGCAGTGCAAAGGAAACAACAGCAAATGCCATCAGCAGTGCTGCAAATTTCAGCTTATGCTGTTTTAAAATGATGGCTGTGGCTTTCAGTCTGTTTAACATTTTCATTCCTTTTCCCCTCCCATGCTGAGAATTTTTACGGAATCCTGGACATGATAATCAAAATCCGTATGCGAGGACATAATCAGCATTTGGCCTTTTTCCTGCAGCTGTGTCAGGATTTTCCCGAATATCTCTCCGCGTGAGTCAGGATCTATGGCCGAGAAACTTTCATCGGAAATGATTACGTCATAATCTCCGTAAAAGGCTCTGGCAAGGCAGATTCGCTGCTGTTCTCCCGAAGACAGATTCAACAGGGAAACAGGAGTATCTACCCCCTCTTGCAATTCAGGAACCAGCTTGTTTAATCCTGTCTGCTCCAGGGCGTAACCCAGCTTCCTTTCATCCGCCTCCCGAAACATGGTGATATTTTCTTTTATCGTGCCGGAAATCAGTTCAGGCTCCTGACTTAAATATAAAATTCTATCCCAGAAGGAGCTTTCCTTCACATTTTTCAGATTTTTACCGCCGCAGATAATATTTCCGCTATAGCCTTTTAAAATATCGGCAAAAATTTTTAACAGCGTGGATTTACCGCAGCCCGAAGCCCCCTTTAAAATCAAACATTCACCTGATTTCAGGTCTAAATTTATGTTTTCAAAGAGATTTTTTCCATCTTCATAAGCAAAGCTTAAATTTTGTACGGAAAGGGAATCAATTTTTTCCGCATCCTCCACTCCATCGCAGGCCTCCACCTGTGAGGTCAGCAAAGCGTTGATTCTGCTGTCCATGCCCTTAAGCTGCTGATAATCTGAAATGCAGACGGGAATTTGATATAAGGTATTGGTCAAAAAACCTACCGCCGCCAAAAGCACAATGAAATCGCTGACTTGAATGCTGCCCTTGGAAACCCCGTAGCCCCCGATTATCAGGATGACGCAGGTATTTAAAATTGTGTTTGCCGAACCTAAAATCCTTTGCACCGTCATGGTGCCTAAAATTTTCCCCTGATCGATTTTATAGTCTGCAATTTCTTTTTGATAAGGTTTCACAACCCTTTCACCATTGAGAGCATAAGCGGCTTCCCGGTTTCGTACCAGCTCCGCATTGTGATTATAAATGGCACCCATATGGAAATAAAGCGTTTCATTTTGTTCCGGCAGCTTTCTTCCCCTGTAAGCACTTATGAAAATAGCCGCCAGGGATATGAAAAGAGTCACCGCCAAAAGCCGGGGCTCAATCATCATCACGTAGATACTTGTTAAAATGACGGAAACGGCAGTTCCTGTCACTTTCAATATCAATTCTAAACGCTGCTCAGAATATGTAAAAATATCATTTCGCAGAATGGGCAGCATGTTTTCGATATTTTCATGGTTTTTATAATTTGAGCCAAGCCAGGTGTCTATGGCACTTTGCTCCAGTGCTTCTATCAGCCTCTGCTTTATTATCAAAGCCCTACTGTTTTGCAGGCAGAGTAGCAGCGCCGATAGAATTAGGCTCCCTGCAAATACTGCAAATATGCTCCATACCCTGCTCCTGTTTTTTGTTAGAACGCTATCCGCCAACAGCCTTATACACTCCAGATAAATGATACTTAAGCAGGAACCCAGACAGACCGCAAGTCCCGCTGTAAACAAACTGCCGGCAGATTTTTTCAGTGTGCTTTTTGATATGGCGTTCATTTTTGTGCTCCCTCTTTTGTTTTCTGTTACCGCCTCGTATAATCAAACCTTTCCTCTGAAATACGAATTTGCTTCTGATTGTCATATGGGCAATTAAAACAGTAATTATCTAAATATATTTTTATGCTTTACCTCTCTTTTGTTTATTATATACTGTCACAAGCAAATATACAAGATCTGCAGCCAACAAGTCACGCCGCTCTAAGGGGCAATGACCTCCTGCGCAGACTCGCTTTTGCTCGAGAAAAAACGTAACGGTACCTAAGTCTCCAAAGTACGGAGACTAAGTACCGACGTTTTTTACGGTCTTTGCAGGAGGTCATTGCCCCAGGCGGCTGTCGCCGTCAGATTGCCGGATGATTGAACTCTTACACCGGAAATATCAATCGCCATCGGCTTCACCTCGTCATCCGTTCTGACCTCCAGATATATCTGCCCGTCGCCATACTCACGGAACTGCATTCCATAACCGTCCAGCTTCTCCTGCCCTCGGAAAGATCACAGACATAAAGGGTATAGCCCTCAGAATCATAACAGTTAAAATACAGATAATCAAACCATTTTAAATACTGTTATAAATGCGTTGATGGATAATTTAAATGTCATTGATTTCAAGTATATATGCTATTTTCCAATATGGAACAGTTTCTCCACTAGAATCTCCATTACACTCTTTTTCTCAATTACGATTTTTGTCTCACACAACATACCTACTTTCAGAGAACCTTTTTCTCCATTCTGATTGTAAAGATGACTTGTATCCACACTGGTCTCAACCATATAATACGCGCTACCACCATTATTTGCCTTTAAATCAGCAGAAACAAATGTCACATTTCCTCGCAAAATTCCATATTCTGTAGACGGATAAGCTGCAATTTCATATGTCACGTCCATCCCTTTATGAATTTTAGCTATGTCCTTGTTCTCAACATAACACTTTACGATAAATGCTCCTTTTTCTGATTCTGGTATGATGGAGAGTACTTGCGTTCCTGCTCCAATAAAATCTCCCTCCACTAGATCAACCGCAAAATTTACGGTTCCATTAATATTCGCCTTCATTGTTGTATTTTTTATACTCTGATTCAAACCCTGAATCTGTTGAGATAGCTTCATCTGTGACTGTCTACAGTCCGCTAGTTCTGCAGACACATTATGTTTTTCCTGTGTGACCCGGTTTTCCAATTCTATCTCTGTACCCTGATCCACCAGGGTATTCTGCCCGTTTTCGCACTCCGTTCGTTTTCCCTCATATGTCGCTAAGTTTTGTTCGTAATTAAGAATACTGTTTTCTATGGCTGCAATACTTTCCTTTTCATAGACACTCAGAGTACTTTCTTTTTGTGTATTATACTCATTGATACTGTTATCCGCCTCTTCCTTTATTGCCCGCTGTGCCCTAATCTGCGTTTCTATGCTCTGTATTTGCTGCTGTATTTGCAACATCTGTATTTCATTTGAATCATTGACTGAGACTATATCGGAACCGCTGACTGAAATGTTAACAATCTCTGCACCTTGAATACTATTCTGTAATTCTTGCTTTTTTGCCACCAATTCCTCTATTGTCTGCCTTGCTGTATTACTTTCCCGCTGTAACTTATTAACAGATGTATCATGCTGCAAAATAATATTTTGATACTGTGCAAGGTAGTTTTCCATATAGTTCCAGTAATAAGTATCCTCACTATCAAAAATATTGCTTTTGAGCTTAATTGCCTCAATCAACTGCCTTGACTTATGGATGGCATCATTGCAGTAATCGATCATTGCGTTGCTAGCACTCAACTGAGTCTCATAAGCAGATAATTCTCCTACATATATCTGCTGTAAATTCTGCTTTTCCAACTCTACCAGCAACTTTCTTGACGCAATTTCACTATAATAAATATTATCCATCAGAGCTATCGGAAACTCCGTTTCTTCATCCAGCCAATTCATATACGCGCGTAACATTTTTTCTTTATTTTTATAATCCTCCAGCTGTTCTTTCAGTGCGGACAACTGCTGATCCAATTCTTCATGAGAAATCGTGTATAGCACATCCCCCTTTTTAACAGTCTGCCCATCTTCTATCCTACATGTGGTGATAATTCCCGACACTTGATTCGTAACAGTTGCTACCTCTTCTGCTGCACTCACGATCCCTGTCGCCTTTACCACAATATCTATCTTAAAAAAAATCATCCAAGCAAACGCTGCTACTATCATAACAAGCAACAACCAGATAAATCCCGACAACATAGGATTGGGCCTGGATTCATACACCTCCTTACTGTCAGACATATCCTTCATATCAATAATAATTGGCCTCATAACTATTGCACCTCCAACGATTGCTGCTTTACCAATTCCGCATATTTACCATTTTGATTCTGCAATTCCTCATGTGTTCCACACTCAATAATCCTTCCCTTTTCCATTACATAAATTCTGTCACAATTCTTTATAGTACTAATTCTGTGCGCTATAAAAATAGTAGTCATATCATGGCAAAACTCCCGGATCGTGGCATTAAGTGCTCGTTCCGTAATAGCATCCAAATTGCTTGTGGCTTCATCCAAAATCAGAATATCCGGCTTTTTCAGTATTGCCCTAGCAATAGCCAACCTCTGTCTCTGTCCACCAGACAGATTGGATCCGTTCTCTTCCAGCCTAGTCTTGTATCTGAGCGGCATTTCGTTGATGAACTCATGTGCCTGAGCCTTCTTGGCGGCTTCTATGACCTCATCTATTCTCACATCATCCATGCCCAATGTAAGATTTTCTAGAATACTCCCAGCAAACAAAAAAGTCTCTTGGGGAATATAAGCAATTTTGTCACGAAGACTCTCCAGTTGAATATCCTCGATATTATTGTGATCAATCAAAATGGCTCCACTTTCCGGCTGATAAAGGTGAATTAATAGCTTTGCAATGGTGGTTTTCCCTGAACCGCTTTCCCCTACAAATGCAACTTTTTCACCTTGCTGTATATGTAAGTTTATATTCTCCAGAACAAGCTTTCTGGTTCCATATCGAAAATTAACACCTTGAAACTGAATCTCACCTGTCAGAGTCGCCGGTTTCATTTTTCTGCCCTCATCTTCACCTTTTTCCGCACTAAGGTCCAGAATTTCCCCAAGTCGTTCAGCCGCTACCACTGCTGTTTGCATTTGTGGCTGCAGATCAATCAGGTTTTTCACTGGATCTAAAAAGTAGATTAGCAGTGAGTTAAAGGTAATCAACTGCCCCATTGTCATATTGCCTTCTATCACATGAATGCCTCCCACCCATAAGATCACAATACTGCCGATCAGCTCAACAGATGTTTTTAGAGAAGCTTGTATATTTCCTACCAGACTAAGCCGAAAGATACTCTTTAACAACTTTACGAACCTACTCTCCGTTTCTTGGTTGGCCTTGCGTTCTGCATTGTACGCCTTGAGTGTTTGAATTCCATTCAAAGATTCCACCAAATATGAAGTCAACTGAGCATTGTTTTCCATCTGACTTTCATTTAATTTCTTATACTGTTTATTAAAAATAGCTACAATGATACCATACAGTGCTACAATAATAATGGTGATACCAAACATGATTGCATTCTGTGTATACAAAATGATCGCTCCCGCCGCTGCCATTAACATATCGATCATAATAGTTAAAGTAGCTCCAGATATGGCATCCCGCACCTTGGACGCGTCAGTAAAACGAGAGATAATTTCTCCCACCTTTCTGGTGCCAAAAAAATTCATAGGTAACGCCAGAACATGTCTGTAATAACCCAAAAGTAATGCTATATCCAGCTTCTGGCTCAAATATAACAACAAATGTGAGCGAATGGCTGACAGCAATACTCTAAATACATTCAAAAGAATTACTCCCATAGACAAGGAAAGCAGAGTCTGTCTCAGCCTATCTGGCAACACACTATCTACCAGCTCCTGAAAATAAAAAGCCGCAAGGATACCTAAAATTGTATATAAAAGAGAAGCCACAAATATATGTGCAAATAATTTTTTCTGGGGAAACAAAAGATGCAGGAAGCGCCCAAATAATCCCTGCATCTCGTCCTTCTTGTGGAAAGTCTCATTTTTTACCAACAAAATCAGTATTCCCGTCCATTGGTATTCCGGAGGCTTGCCTTCCTCGTGAACTTGCCCGAAAAATTCCCCTGATGTAAGCTTTACAATGCCTCTGCTCGGATCGGCAATAATCACTTGCTTCTTAGTAATCTTATGGATGACCACATAGTGCATTAGGTTACCATTCACTACCACATGTGCAATGCAAGGAAGAGGAAATTCTGAAAAGAAAACTTCCTTATTTCCCTTTACTCCTTTTGCAGAAAAACCCAACTGCTCTGCTGCTTGTATCACGCCGTAGACGTTTGTTCCCTGCTTATCTGTACCCGCCATTTCTCTGATTTTGGATATACTTATTTTGTATCCGTTTTGTTTGGATATGGTAGCCAAGCAAGCGGCACCACAGTCAGTTATGTCGTGTTGCTTTACACAATAATATTTCATTTGAATAAATCCCTTGCTCACTTTAGTGGTCATTTGTTACATTGTATATTTTTACAGTATATTTTCTTTTTGTTGTTCTAATATAAACAATGGTTTTCTTTTTAGTTTCCCTGACATTGATATTGATTACTTGATCTATGTTGATCTTATACGGACTAAGTAAATATAGTCTATATATCAAAATTTTTTCATTTCTGATCTCTAATTTTACTTTCCCACGCCTATATAATTTATAGGCGCAAAATAATATATAAATGATTGGTATTACAGCAAGAATGAGAAAAATATCCAAAAAATCTAAATGGTGTGTAAAAAAAATATCATGTCCTACGCCAATTAAAATTCCCAATAACAGATCAATTAGGATATTAAAACTCATATAATATTCAAAATTGTTATAATAGTATTTTCCTTTTAAATTTGAAATATGATATTCCTGATTCATATTTTACTTATGTCGCTTTCTTTTAAATCTTTTTATCATGGCACACCAATCGATACGATTTAAGCCGACAGATATGCAAACTGCAATTAGAAAAGAAGTGATAACCCCAATAATAAATTGCTGAATAGATTCTTTACAAAAATAGTTATACAACAGCTCTACCAACTCACAGGTTATAAATGCAAAAACAAATGTCTTTATATATTTTTTCATAACATATCCCTTCCTACTTTTTTATTATTATGATACCTTCTGTTATTTTCAAATGTTTTGCATAGCTTGATAGCAATACCCAACATTGAAAATAACAGAAGTACATAGATTATAAGGGAGAAAATGCTCCTGCAAGAGTGCCGCCCGTAAGTCCCTTGCTTGTACATTTCATTATGGCATGAAAAGCTTCGTCACCCTGTCCGTTTGCAACTAATACAGTAGCAACACCGGCTCCGATAACCATACCTGCGGCTGTCCCGAATACCCCTCCAATAATCGCACCAGCAAGTCCACCTCCATTGGTTTGCAGCATTTCTGAACTATCTAGATTTTCTAATTTCATTTTTCAATTCCTCCCCGCTAATTATTTAAATGATATACTATTTCAAATGCAGCGACGCCGAGAATTCCTCCCACAACCGCACCTATAGGTCCACCGACTGCACCGCCTACTGCTGCACCGACTTTTTTACCTACATATGATCCGGCACTACCGCTGGCGACACCACCAACAAAATCTATAAAATCAAACCCTCCATCGACCGCTTCCATCTCATTTTCTGACATTTCGCAAAATCCATTACTTAACACATATTCCATTTGTAATCTCTCCTTTTCGTATAATCAATTAATCGCCATTATTACATTGCCTTCATCCATCACGAATCATACAGCTCTTCCCCCCTGACATATAAATATATTCTGTATTGAAAAACACATAAAACGCGCAAACAATGCTTTTGTATTCGGGATCAATCAAAGTACAGTGGATTATAATCTATGTAATATTATGGATACAATAAAGCATACATCTTTATTATGTCGATAATAAAACTTTATACCTTTCATTAACAGTACTAAGCAATTGTTTCACATAATCTTCAACAATAAGGCAACTGTACGGATTTATTTTATAATACTCTGTATCCATTTACATGACAATACGTCGAATTAGTTTAGAAGATGAAACTAATTCGACGTATTGCGACATTTATCTTTGTAATGATACAATATTATAGTAAGTCGATCCGTTTATCCCAATCAAGGAGGTCAATGACTATGAAATTTAAAAACATTTTGCTCTCACTTCTCTTAGGCCTTACGGTTTCCGGTGCCATCACAGCCCCCCCAGAGACTCCTGCCCAAGACTCAATGAAAGATTCCGGATCCTCTATATCCACAGAACCTGATACGACAAACAGAGGAATAGATATTTGTCCTTTATCAGACGTAGATGTTACTAACTCAATATAAATATTTCTTCTTTCTTTCCTTTAAAAAAGACATCATATACTCGTCATACATAAAGGCCGCCAGTACCTCACTGATTCGAAACGCCTCTCTCCATTTTTGCTTCAGTGCGTTCCTCTGTGAGGGAACCTCTTCGGCCATCTCGTAAGCATTCCAGGCAATGCGGTAATATGCCTTATCCAGTACAAGCGCCTCAAGCCGCTTCAGATAATTACAAGCCGCCTCTTCACTTGCCTTGATTGCCTGCTCAAACTGTTTCATATCACCCAGATAATTATCATAGGCTTCCATTAATATATCATAGGCCCTGCGCTCTATGCCGGTCTGTCCCTTTTGCTGCTCCAAAGAGAATTGAAGAATTTCCAACCACTCCCGGGTCTTCTCCGGTCTTCCCAGCTTCCGTAAAATTTCTGTTATATTTCCGGCTATTATTGTTTCCTCCCGCTGGTAAACCCACCATTTTTTGTCCCCGCCATCCAGACCCGGAGCGGTAATCTTTAACGCCTTCTGCAGCATCTCCAGACTTTTACCCAAATCTCCGTTCTTTTTCCATACCAGCAAAGCCTCCAAAAACAAAAGCTCCTGCTTTACCCTCGGGTATTCCGGATTTACTTTCTTCCGCAGCTTTTCCAGCTCCCACTTCACCTGATCCCACTGGCAAAGCGCCACCAGAGAGGCAATCTCCTGGCGCAGCTCCAAGACCTCGGCGGAATCTGTCTCCAGCATGGCGGTTGTCCACCCCGCCTGCTTTCCGTATTGCCGGATCAACCGCTGGTAATTTTCAAAGGAAGGCTTATGTATTCCGCTCTCAATCTTCTCCAGCTGTCTTACCGTGACTACCTGGTCTTCTCCGTCATAGACAGCCTTTGCCTTGGACTTTCCAGAGAACTTCCTGAGCATTTTCAGGATTACTCCCGCTTCCCCGATGTTTTCTACGGAAACTCCCTGCCAGATCCTCTCCCCCGGATAATCATACTGCCTGTATATCCGCGCAAAGGTATCCCGAAAGGTTTCCGCCTGCTTTAGATATGCCCGTTCTTCCTCATCTAACTCCTGCCGGGGAATTTTCTCCAGCATCTTCAGCAGCGGCAGCAGGTAACTATGGCGGAAGCTGCGGCGCAGCAGCTCCAGGGCCTTCTTCCCCTGTTCATATGCCAGCCGGCTTTCCCCTTCCTCCATAGCCAGCGTCATCCCCAACAATGCGGCCTGGGGCAGGATACCGGCTGCTGCCCGGTCCTTCCATTGATGGGCCTCAGGATACTTCCAGACGGCCTGCTGCAGACTCTTAGCCTTTGACTTTCTGCCGCAGAGCATTTCCGCCGCCCCCACAAGCAAAATTGCCTCCATCTCCGAGGGCGCCAGCAGGAGATTCTCCATCTCCTTCTCCCAGTCTCCCGCAATCGTGCAGGATACTGCTTTTCCTGCCAGTAACAGCAGATCCTCCCCGGCTCCTATACCTTGCCCGTCACCTTTTTCCGTCAGCCTCAAAATGAACTCCGCCTTGAACAGAAACTGTTCCTCCCCAGGCTCCCGCATGGTATAGCTTCGGCGGTATTCCAGTATCCTGCGTTCCGCCTCCGAGGGCCTGTCCGGAATCAGGAGACAGATGTCCTCCCGCTTCCGCCACCGTTCCAGCTCGTCGGAGGAAGCCACCATCTCAAAATTCTCCGGTATCAGCCCCATCCGCTGCAGCAGGATCGTTCCCATGAGCATCCGCCACCCGGCTTTACCGGATTCTATTTTCCCCAGCGCCGCCCCGCTTAAAAGTCCGGATGCCAGGTTATCTCTGGAAATATTTCTCTTTTGCCGCTCTTCCCGAAGGATAATGCCGCAAACCTGATTATAGTCCCGTCTCAGCTCGGCGCTGCCGTATTTTTCTTTCATGTATCTCCCCTGCTTTATGTGGCGTTATCGCGCTCTGTTCCTTTATCATTTCTTTCATTTGCCTCATTATTTTATCGTCATTATATCATCAGCAAATACGACTGTCAAACCACCCCCTGCCCCGCGCTGTTCTCCCAGACCCCGATCACCGCAATGGTCATATCGTCCCGTACCCTGCCCCCTGCGGCAATCAGAGCCATCCTCAGCAGCTTCTCCGCCAGCTCCCCCGGATTCTGCTCCCGCATCTCCCCGATGGCCCTGCACACGGCGCCCTCGTAGCCCTGCCCGCTGAAAGCATCTATCACCCCGTCCGACATCAGGAACAGATAGTCTCCATCCTTCAGAATTCTTGTAATGGGCTGAATATTTGTCTGCTGAAAAACTCCCAGGGGAAGATTTCCTTCCGCCAGCAGCTCCACCCCCGTCTCTTTTTTTAAGAAGGAAGCGGCGGCGCCCACCTTTCTGAACTCGCAGGCTCCGCTGTAAAGGTTCAGACTGCAGAGATCAAGGGTCGGATGATTCCTGTCCTCCCCTGTGGCAAAAAAAGCCGTATTTACCATCTCTACGGCCGCCTCTGTGCCGTAGCCTGCCTCCAAAAGCTTCTCCATCAGATCCAGCGCCCGGCCGCTGTCTCCCGACGCCTGCTCCCCGGAGCCCGTGCCGTCGGAGATCATCACCGTAAGCTTTCCCCGCTCCGTCTCCAAAACAGCATAATTATCCCCTGAAACCGTTTCATCTTCCTCCGTCACTCTGGCAAATCCTGTCAGCGCCACAAAGCGGGCTTCTTCCTCCAGCATATAGCTGTGAGGCTCCTTTTCCACCATGTAAGGACTTGTCAGGGAAAGCTGCAGCCGTCTGTTCAGCAGAACGGAAATCATATCCGCCACTTCCTCTGCGGGTATTCCAATTTTTCTGTCCGTACTCATGGTAAGCACGATGGCCTCCCGCCCGTCGTCGCCGGCCATATAGCATAGGTCCTCCGCCTGGATTCCTTCGTTCTTCATGGCATGGACGATCAGGCGCTTCTTTCGCTCTTCCATAGGCCTGTAGCAAAGCACTTCACAGGCCACATTCGTCATGATCTTTGCCATCTCATGCAGGTGGCCCTTCAAAATCTGACGATTTTCCCACAGCCTTCTCTGGGAAAGGATCTCCTGCCTGTCCGCCGTGCCGGGAGAAAAATTCCCCTCGTAGCTTCTTGCCAGCTCATAAAAGCTGTCTGCATAATGAATCAGTCTTCTTCTGCAAAATTCCGATACCTGTGCCGTCCGAAGCTCATTTTCCACTGTTTTCATACTTACGCCCTGCTTTCTGCTGCTGATTCACATTTTACTCATGCCATGCGCTTATGACGTTTCCTGCTGACACGCGGCGCATCTTGCTCATGTGCAACGCAAAGTATAAATTCCCCGATCTGCTTTTTTTGTCAAAACCGGGCAGAGCCGG
>CAZAMX010000027.1:0-14672 GCA_964486095.1 uncultured Acetatifactor sp.
TGACACGGATCGTTTTTATACCAGAGTGGGCGGTGACAGGAACAGGCTGCTGTCTGCAGTGGCGGTAATGGCTATGTTTGTGGGTGCGCCCTGCCTCTATTACGGAACGGAAATTCTGTTAGAGGGCGGTTATGATCCGGATAACAGGCGGTGCTTTGAATGGGATGAAAGCCGCTGGGATATGGACTGTATGGAAAAAATAAAAAAGCTGCTGGCTTTGAGGAAGGAAAAAGCAGTGCAGACAGGCGGCATCCGGGTGTATAGTAAAGACGGGCTGTTCGTGCTGAAGCGTTTTCAGGGGGAAGACGAACTGACGCTGTACTGTAACCGGACAAAGGAGGCAAAGGCAGCTGCGGCGGAAGGCAAAATCGTGGCAGAGAACGGTTACAGGCAGGGTAAAGTGGAGGCAGAGGGATTTGTGATATTCGGGGGGCATTGATTTCCGTTGGCAATGAGTCAGAGTCCGAAGGGCCTTGACGAATGCCGCGGGGCTGCCTATTTAGAAGGAAAAGCCGTAGGGGCAGATGTAGCTGCATTCGGCGGAATGGGAGGTAAGAATGAGAAAAAAGATCGCGGTGTTTACCTTAACAGGCATTATGTGTGCCGGGCTGCTTTGCGGCTGCGGCGGTGAAAGCGGGCAGGAGCAAGAAGGTATGAAGTCGTCGAATGAAGGGGCAGGTGAGGGGGCAGCAGAAGGCGGCGTGGACCTGAGCAATATTTACAGCGGCGAGCTGGAAAGAAATGTCACCATCCGGGTCCTGGAGAATGATACGGCCATCGAGCAGGGATATTTTCAGGAATTGATTGACGCCTTTAATGAAAAATACGCGGATTATGGTATCGTAGCGGTAGACGCCAATATGGACCAGTACAGTAACCTGGCGGACGACGGCCCTTACGGATATGGTCCGGATGTACTTTATCAGGCAAATGACGTGTTGATGAAATACGTCGAGGGAAAGCATATTTATCCTATTCCCGCGGAGAGCCTGGAGTGCTTTTCACAGATTACGGAGAATGCCTGGAATGCTTACCTGGCAAATGTAAACGGTGTTTCTTACTATATGGGCGTGCCGGTAAACGTTCAGTCCTCCATGCTGTATTACCGCAAGGATCTGCTGCCGGAGGATTGGGAGACCACCTGGGATAAGAACGGTAACAAGGTGCCGGACATGGTGGAAAGCTGGAACGATATGTACAGGTATTCTCAGGAAATTGTGGCAAAGAATGATGGACATTACGGATACATGCGCTCCCTTTATGATGTCTATTTTTCTTCAGGATTCCTTTTCTCATACGGCGGCTATGTATTTGGGGATAATAATACCAATGCGGATGACATGGGATTTTCTGCTGGTAATTCGGAGATCGGGGCAAATGTGCTTCTGCAGCAGGCGGCACTGATGAATGAAGGATGTATAGATGATTCCATCACGGTGAGCGCTTACAGTAAGCTGGCGGACGGAACCTATTTTGCCACCATGACCACCCCCGATGTCTATACCCTGTTTTTAAAGGAGCTGCGGCTGGCATATCAGGCGGAAGGAATGAGTGAGGAAGAGGCCGAAGCTCTGGCGGAGGAAAATCTGGTGATTACGGAGGTGCCTAAGCTTCCGGCAAGCGGTGATCTTACGGAAGAAAATCCGGAGCTGATTCCCTTAAAGGCCATGGGCGGTGTCAACGGTTATGCCATCAGTGCATACACAAAATCGCCTAATGCCTGCCTGGCCTTTGTGGAGTTTGCCGCAGGCTATGAGATGGTACTTCGCAGAAACGAGATGCTGGGTATCGTACCGGCCAGAAGCGATGTGGCTGATGCGGTGGGCGGTGTGTCGGAGATTATGTACAACAATCTGGACGCAGGCAATATTGTGGTTATGCCTTCCATCCGGGCTGTGGAACAGATCTGGACCCCCGGGCAGACCTTCTTTGAGGATCTGGCGAAGGACGCATTCCGGCCGGAGGCGGAGAAGAAATATAAAACGTTAGAGGACATTAAGAACGGGCTGGCGTCTGTGGATGTCCAGATCTATGACGCGGTGCATACGCTGGCGGGAACAAATTGAGTGAGGGAAAAGATGAAACCAAATAAAAAAGTAAAGGCAAGCATGTGCCTGATGGGGCTGGGCCAGCTCATGTACGGACAGGTGGGGAAAGGGCTGCTTTACCTGGCAGTGCTTGCTTTGGGGATCGCTTATTTTGTATTTCGGGGAGGAGCAGACCTGGTGGGGCTCTTTACCCTCGGCACCAGAGAGGCGGATACCTGGCTGGGAATAGAGGGAGATAACTCCGTAGTGATGCTTCTCATGGGGATTCTGGCGGTGATTGCCCTTCTGCTTCTTGCGGCGGTTTATGTGTCCAATGTACGGGACGCCAGGGAGACCCAGAAGATTTTGGAAAGAGGCGGAAGGCCTGCCACCTTTAAAGAAGATGCCAAGCAGCTTCTGGATAAAAAGTTCTATAAGACCGTGCTTTTCCTGCCGGTTCTGGGGGTCTGTGTTTTTAATATTCTGCCCATTGTCTTTATGATAGCCATCGCGTTTACCAATTACGGCGGGAACATCGTGCCGCCCAAGCTGGTGGATTGGGTGGGAGTGGACAATTTTGTGCAGATTACAACCTTATCTCAGTTTGCGCCCACCTTCGGCAGAATCCTGGGCTGGAATCTGCTCTGGGCGGTCTGCTCCACGGCCCTCAATTATTTTGCGGGTTTGGGACTGGCTCTTTTATTGAACAAGGACTGCGTCAAGGGTAAGGTATTCTGGCGGTCCTTTCCCATTCTTGCCTATGCGGTTCCGGGATTTATCACGCTGCTGGGATTTAAATTTATGTTTTCCTACGGCGGCCCCATCAACCAGCTTATTACGGCTGCAGGGTATCGGGCCGTGGGCTTTCTGGACATTGACGCAAAATGGATTGCCAGGCTGATCGGTTTGGGTGTGAACGCCTGGGTCAGCATTCCTTCTATCATGCTGCTTGCCACCGGAATCCTGTCCAACCGGGATATGACGCTGATAGAAGCTGCCAGGATTGACGGAGCAACCCCCTGGCAGCAGTTTCGGCGCATTACCCTGCCTTTTGTCCTGTTTTCCACTACCCCGGTGCTGTTAGGACAGTTTATCGGCAATTTCAATAATTTCGGTGTGTTTTATTTCCTGAGGGGCGGGCTGTACATAGACGGATATTTCCTGGCCAGTGACACAGACCTGCTGATCAACTGGCTTTATAATCTGTCCATCAGTAATAACTATTACAACATCGGCGCTGCCATCAGTCTGGTAATATTTTTGATTACCTCACTGATCTCCCTGGTGATCTATACCAGGAGTGCGTCGTATAAAGAAGAGGACACGTTCCGCTAGGATTGTTGTGTCGTCAAGGCGGCATCATGGAGGTTACAATGAAAGCTTCAAAAATAATTGACACTTGTGTCACATACATCATATTGATTGTTGTGTGCTTTATCTTTTTCTTTCCATGCCTTTGGCTGATACTGGCATCCTTCAGCAAGTCAGGTTCCATTTACTCCTTTGAGGGATTTTTTCCCAGTGCTTACAGCCTGGATACCTTTAAAACGCTGTTTACGGATACAGCCATGTATAATTATCCCCGGTGGTTTCGCAACACCCTGTTTATCGCGGTGATGAGCTGCCTGACGGGAACCTTTCTGACGATCCTGACGGCTTATACCATGTCCCGCTTTCAGTTCAGGACCAGGAAGACCATGATGAAGACCACTCTGCTTCTGGGAATGTTCCCCTCCTTCATGGGAATGATCGCGGTGTATATCATCATGACCCAGTTTGGACTGATCAATAATATGTGGGGGCTGATCCTGATCTACAGCGCCAATGCGCCCATGGGCTACCTGACCCAGAAAGGATTCTTTGACACCATTCCTTCCTCCATCGACGAGGCGGCCCGGATTGACGGGGCTACGAATTTTCAGGTGTTTACACGGATCAACCTGCCCATTTCCATGCCAATCATCGTTTATACGGCCCTGACCAGCTTCACTTTTCCCTGGAGTGATTTTATTCTTCCCAAGCTGCTGCTGAAGGAAAAGGATCTGTACACCGTGGCCGTGGGACTGATGAGCTTGGGAGACACGGAGTTTGCCCGTTTTGCGGCGGGGGCGGTGTTCATTGCGGTGCCCATTGTTATCCTTTATTTCTGCCTGGTAAAGTTTATGGTCAACGGCATGACGGCAGGGGCGGTAAAAGGATGAGATCTTCCTGTACAAAGACAGCGCATAGACCACGGACATAGAAAAAACGAAAAGGCGTATCACCGGAAATGGTGGTGCGTCTTTTTTGTATAGTCAGCCCAAATATCCTGCGGAGCCGGAATAACAGCCGGCAGCAAAAGATACAAAAACAGGTTAACAAAACGGTTGTTTGATGATAAAATACAAATAGTTTAACAGAAAATGCAGGGATCATTTTTTAGGACAGAAGCGTGGAATGAAGGTAAGGTGGGGAAAAGAGTTGGAGAACAGGAAAAAAAAGCAGGCGGGAAGGTGCTGTGGTTTCAAATTTTTCGTTCTGACGTGGGTAGTGCTTGTCAGCTTTGCTTTTGGCGGCATGTCCGCTATGGCGGAGGAGAGGGCTTCTAAAAAAATTGTGCGAATTTCCTGCGGCGTGAATGAGCTGCTTTATTTTGACGGCGAGGGAAATGTGACCGGATACTGCAAGGATTATATTGAAAGGCTGGCGGAAATTAACGGCTGGGAGTGTCAATATGTCAAGTGTGACTGGTCTGAGGGGGTACAAATGCTGGAGGATGGCAGGATTGATATTCTCCTGCCTACCACATGGCTGGAAGAGCGCGAGGAATACATGGAATTTTCGGCCATTGTTGGGGGCTACATGGCTCCCGGCCTTTTTGCGTCGGAGGACAGCGGCTTTTATTATAATGATTACGAAAGCTTCGACGGCGCCAGAATAGCGGTGACAGAGGATTCCAGCAATAATTTGGAGTTGTCCGACTTTGCAGAGGAACACGGTTTTACCTATGAGCCGGTGTACATCAGCGCTATGGAGGATAAAATCAGGGCGCTGCAGAACCATGAGGTGGATATGGTAATGTTCAGCGCGGCGAATCAGGTACCACGTTCCCAGCTGGTGTCCGTCCTGAACGTTACCCCCTTCTACTATACGGTAAAAAAGGGAAACCAGAGCCTTTTGGCCGAGCTTAACAGCGGTATGCAGCAGATCGCCATGAATGAGCCTGAATTGATGAGTCAGGTGCTGGGGAGCTGTATTACCGGCGCAAACAGGACTAATATTGCGTATACCGCAGAAGAGAGAGAATTTATTGCCCAGGAAAACAAAATCAGAGTTGGCTTTTATGAAAAAACGGAGCCCCTGGCTTTTGTTTCCTCCCAAGGGGAATACGAAGGTATTTATATAGAGCTGCTGCAGAGAATAAAGGAGAAGACAGGACTGAACATTGAGCTGTACCCGATCAGCCGGGAGGACGACTGGAAACAGCTGCTGCAGGAGGGAGTGATTGACTTTTATATCGGCTCGTCTCTGATTATTACCTCAAAAGATGAGAATTTCAGGACTACCTCTGCCTTTATGGAGTATAAAAGTGTGCTGGTTACCAGAAGAGACCATGAGATAAGCAGGGGAAAGAAGATGCGGGTGGCCCTTACGAAAGGACGCTCTTATTGGGAAAAAAGCATGCCCGCGGATTTGGGAGAGGTAGAGATTGTCTACTGTAAGACGGCCAAGGACTGCCTCAAAGCCGTGCGAAGCGGCCGGGCGGATGCCACGCTGCTTAATACCATTGAGTACAATTATCAGTCTAAAAATGCCAGGTTTACGGATCTTGTTCAATGGGAAAATTATAGATTTGAATCCCGCACGTGCATGACCGCGTATTTTGATATTGACGAAGCGGCCTTTTCCGTCATGAACAAATCGCTGGAGTCGCTGACGGAGGAAGAAATCAGCGACATTATTGATGCCGGCTTAAATATGCCCTACAGGCTGGTGGATTTTGAGGATTACATCTACCCGATTCGGTATCTGCTGGCGGTGTTTATGGTGGCGCTGATGGCGTCTGCCGTGGTGGGGGCCCTGATATGGAGTGTGCGGAAAAGGCAGAGGAAGCTGATGCGGGAGAGTCATGAAAAGGAACGGCACCAGCTGCGAATTGTGGCTGCCCTCAGCCGGGATTATGCCGCTGTGTATTATGTCAAGCTGGATGAAGACAGATATACCATAATTAGTGTGGCGGATACGTTAAAGAGCGGGGTAAATGCGGAGAGTGGGTACAAGGAAGGCTTTTCCCGAGCATTCAGGGAACATATGGAGACACTGGCACTGCCGGAGTATCAGGAGATTTTAAGCACCCTGTCCCGGCCGGAGGCTGTCATTGAGCGCTTTAAAAAGGAAAAGGATTTCACCGTCCGCTATCAGGTGAAGCCCAACGAATTGCAGCATGAATATTTTGAAATTCACTTTGCGGATGTAAGCGAGGACGAAAAAGAGCATATTATGGTGCTGGGCTTCCGCTGTGTGGATGAGCTGGCCAGGGAGGAAAATAAGAAAAAGCAGGACCTGCAGGAGGCGTATGAGGCGGCAAACCGCGCGAATCATGCAAAATCGGACTTCCTGTCCAAAATGTCCCATGACATCCGTACACCCATGAACGGCATTATCGGCATGACGGCCATCGCATCCGCTAATATTGACAATAAGGAGCGTGTGCAGGACGCGCTGGGAAAGATCACCGCTTCCAGCAGGCATCTGCTGGGGCTGATTAATGAAGTGCTGGATATGAGCAAAATAGAATCAGGAAAAATCAGTCTTCGGGAAGAGGAATTTAATTTATCCGAGCTGATCAGTGAGCTGCTGGTGATGATACAGCCGCAGGTGAAGGAACATAAGCATGAACTGCAGGTGCATATTTTAAATCTGGAGCATGAGGCTGTGATGGGGGACAGTCTCAGGATACAGCAGGTATTTATCAACATTATGGGGAATGCGGTGAAATATACGCCGGACGGCGGCAGCATAAGGCTTACCGTCAGCGAGAAGCCGGCCGGCAGACAGATGACGGGCTGCTATGAATTCATATTCGAGGATAATGGCATCGGCATGTCGGAAGAGTACGTGGAGCATATCTTTGAGCCTTTTTCCCGGGCGGAGGACAGCCGCTGCAGCAAGATCCAGGGAACGGGCTTAGGCATGGCCATCACGCAGAACATCGTGCGTATGATGAGCGGCGACATCCGGGTGGAAAGCCGGCCGGGCCAGGGCTCCAGGTTTACGGTCACCATTTATCTTAAGCTGCAGGATAAGGAAGGGGTATTCTGCGGTGATCTGCAGGGACAGTCAGTGCTGGTTGCCGATGACGACCGGATCTGCTGTGAGTCCGCCTGCAGGATGCTGGATGAGATCGGCATGGGCGGCGAATGGGTGCTTTCCGGCCGGGAAGCTGTGGAACGGGTGCAGGCCGCTAAGCAGGGGAGCGGCTTTTATGCGGTGCTTTTGGACTGGAAGATGCCGGGAATGGACGGCTTTGAAACTGCCAGGAAGATCCGTGAGATTGCCGGCAGTAAGATGCCGATTATCATTCTTTCTTCCTACGATTGGTCAGAGATCGAGACGGAGGCCAGGGCAGCGGGAGTCACAGCCTTTATTAGTAAGCCCGTTTTTAAATCGGGACTGGTAAGACTGTTTTCCGAATTGAAAAACGGCGGCCTGCAGAGCAGTATGTCTTCTCAGCTGGAAGAGGTGTCCAAGGCTGATTACTCGGGAAGGCGGATTCTTCTGGTGGAAGATATTGATCTGAACAGGGAGATTGCCCGTGAGATTCTGGGAATGACCGGTATCCTCATGGAAGAAGCGGAAAACGGTAAGGAAGCGCTGGATAAGTTTTCTGCTTCCGCGCCCGGCTATTATGATTTGATACTGATGGATGTACAAATGCCGATGATGAACGGTTACGAGGCGACGGCAGCCATACGGGCCCTGGAGAGGGAGGATGCAGGCAGCGTACCCATTGTAGCCATGACAGCAAACGCCTTTGCGGAGGATGTGCAGGATGCAAAGAAGGCAGGGATGAATGCCCATCTGGCGAAGCCCTTTGATCTGGAAAAGCTGCTGGAAGTGCTGCGGCAGTATTTGCAATAAGGGACAGGATACACTGTTGTCACGTTCTCAGGCGTATAATGAAACTTACCAAGAAGGAGGATTTCATGAAGCAGATACCATATCAATACCGTAACCTGCCTATTCCGGGAGGCGGTTACGTGACAGGCTTTCTTTATTCGGAAAGGGAGAAGGATGTGCTGTATATCAGGACGGACATCGGCGGAACGTACCGCTTTGACCCAGGGAAGCAATGCTGGATCAGTCTGATTCCTCATGTGAACATGGAGGATCTGAGCGAGACCTTTCCCGCTGCTCTGGCGATAGACGAGGAGAAGCCGGGCAGCCTGTATATTGCCTGCGGGGTCAACGCTCCCGGCTCCGGTGTGCTGGCCGTCTCGGAAGATTATGGGGAGAGCTTTATATATGAAAAAATCCCGGTGATGGTTCACGGCAATTTGAACGGACGAGGAACGGGAGAAAGGCTCTGTGTAAAAGGAGATGCCCTTTACTATGCGTCCCAGCAGGAAGGGCTTTGGAAGAGTGGGGATCGAGGCAAAAATTGGAAGAAGCTGACTGCAATGTCAGAAAACCATCTTACCTTTGAGGCTTTGATCGGGGAAAGCCTGCTGGTCGGCAGCGCCGGTGTTACCGGCATGACAGACGGGGCGGCTTCAGGGGCGGAAACTCCCATGCGGGGACACAGCCTGTACATATCTTATGACGGGGGCGAGAACTTTGAAGAAATGGAACAGCCGGAAAGTCATGTGATCCAAGGGTGCAGATTAAACGGCCAGGTGGCCCAGCGCTGGTGCATGGATGATTCTTATCTCTATGTAACCTTTGCTTCCACGGGCAGGCGTTCTTATGTGGTGGAGAACGGCTACAGCTGTGATTCCGGGGATACCATTGACGGCCATGTGGTAAGGTATCCGATTTTATCCCGGACAGATACGGCTTCTGACGAAAATCCGCTGCGGGAGAAAGCGAGCGGAACTTTCGCGCAAGGTCTGCGTTTTGGTCCCATGGAGGACATTACTCCCGGCAGTGCCTCGGCGGTAAAGGGCATCGGGCAGAAGAACAGAAAGGCTGGGGAGATTTTGGAGTATGGATTTTCCGGTATCAGCGTGTCACGGCAGACTCCGGGCTTGATCGTGGTCACTACCATTGTAAAGGACGACGGGGACAGCGTGTTCCTTTCCCTGGATTACGGAAACACCTGGCGGCAGGTGCTGTATGATCTGGCAGAGGGAGAAATATCCTTTCGGGCGCCTTATATGCGTCCGGAATGCAATGGGGGGCACTCCCTGATCCACTGGCTCAGCGATATTAAGATCAATCCCTTTGATGACAATGAGGCCTGGTTTAACTCCGGCACAGGGGTATTTCGTACCCGGAATCTGAAGGCGGAGCCCTGCCGCTTCACGGACTGGTGCGACGGCATTGAAGAGACGGTGCATTTGAATGTGTACAGTATGCCGAAGGGGCCCGTGCAGGTCATAGACATTCTTGGCGACTTGGGAGGCTTTGCCTTCGAAAATCTGGATCAGCCCTGCGGCAATTCCTTTGCGGATGAGGAAGGGAATCGTTATATTACTTGTATCAACGCGGATTTTTCCGACGAGAACCCCAATCTGCTGATTGTGACTCCCAGAGGGAACTGGACGGGAAAAACCTTTGGGGGGCTGATTCTTTCCTATGATCAGGGCAGGACATTTGAACGTTTGCCCATGCCCTTTGGCCTGACGGCGGATTTGGATCAGGCTCTGCATGACATTGAGCGGCCGAATGTGAATTCCGGCTGGGCCGCCATGTCCCCGGACGGGAAAAATATTGTCTGGGCCGTGGCGGAGGGGATTGAACTGCCCCTTAGAAGGCTGATCGCCAGCCATGACGGTGGAAAAAGCTTTTCCTGCTGTCAGGTGTACGATAAAGCGGGCAGAATGAAAAGTACGGGCAAGGTGAAGGTCTTTTCCGACAGAATGGACTGCAGGCTGTTTTACGGTTTTGGCGGGGAATCGGAGTTTTATGTCAGCCATGACGGCGGACAGACCTACAGGGAGCAGGAGCTTCCGGTAAGGTTTCCGAAGATCGACTTTGGGCTTATTGACTGCGCAAACAAGACAGAAATCCGGGGCGAGACAGGAAAGAGCGGTGTGTTCTACATGGCAGTGGGTGAAGAAGGGCTCTGGAAGCTGGAATATAGTAGTGACACCAATGTCAGATTAACCCGCCTCACTGCTCCCGGTATTACGGTGTATCGCATGGGACTGGGACTGGGCGCGCCTGCCGGGGATTATTACAAAGATTCTAAAGCTGTTTATTTTAACGGAATCGTAGAAGGACAGTACGGCTTCTACCGCACATTAGATGAGGGAAAAAGCTTTGAACGTCTGAATACGGACAGGCAGATGTTCGGAGAAATCAACAGCATTGACGGAGACTGCAGGACCTTTGGCAGATTTTATCTGGCTACGGGATCAAACGGCGTGAAATACGGAGATGAGATTCTTGCGGAATTGAGCGGCCGGCCATGACAAGGAGGGAAGTATATGCACATATATCAGGAAGGAAATAAAGTGATCATTGCGGAAGGAAAGTCTGCAGTCTGGGTGGAGCCCTGGGGCAGGAATTCCATCCGGGTAAGGATGACGGCACAGCCCGCGATGGACGGGCATGATTGGGCACTGACGGAGCCGGTGGAAGAGACGACGCCGGAGATTACATTCGAGACTGTGGATGTGACGGATCCCTGGTATCAGGGGGAGGAATGGGCAAAGTACCACCAGACCGGAACACAGGCCCGGATGGTGAACGGTAAGATTACGGCGAAGATTTCTCATGAAGGCTGGCTTTCTTTTTACAATCAGAGGGGAGAGCTGCTGACGGAGGAATACTGGCGCAACCGCAACCGGATCAATCGTTATTGTGTACCGCTGCGGGTGGACGGCAGAGAATTAAAACCCATGCAGGGCGGTACGGACTATGAATTAACGGCTCGTTTTGAAGCCTTCGACGACGAGATGATTTTCGGTATGGGGCAGTATCAGGAGAAGCATATGAACAAAAAGGGAGCCACTTTGGAGCTTGCCCACCGCAACAGCCAGGCCAGCGTGCCCTTTTATGTGTCCAACAGGGGCTATGGTTTTTTTTGGAACAATCCGGCCATCGGTACGGCCACCTTCGGTACCAACAGGACCGAGTGGTATGCCAGGAGTACCAAAAAGCTGGATTACTTGATCACGGCGGGAGACACGCCTGCAGAAATCGAGGCTCAGTATACCCTGGCAACAGGGCGCACGCCCATGATGCCGGAGTACGGATTGGGTTACTGGCAGTGCAAGCTGCGCTACCGCACCCAGGAAGAGCTGCTGGCTGTGGCCAGGGAGCATAAGCGGCGGGGCCTGCCTATGGATGCCATTGTCATTGACTTTTTCCATTGGACCATGCAGGGAGATTTTAAGTTTGAGCCCCTGGACTGGCCTGACCCGGAGGGAATGGTAAAGGAGCTTAAAGAGCTTGGCATCGAGACGGTGGTTTCCGTCTGGCCCACCATCGACGAACGCAGTGAGAATTTCGGGAAGATGGCGGATATGGGCTATCTGGTGAATGCCGACAGAGGCAGTCAGAACCATATGACCTGGATGGGCAATACGGTATTTTATGACGCAACCCACCCCGGCGCACAAAAGTATGTCTGGGAGAGGTGCAGGGAAAACTATTACAAAAAGGGGATTCGCTGCTTTTGGCTGGACGAGGCGGAGCCGGAATACGGGCCCTATGACTTTGACAATTACCGCTATTACGCGGGGCCGGCTCTGCAATGCTCCAATGTTTATCCCCTGGGTTATGCCAAAGGCTTCTACGAGGGCCTGAAGGCGGAGGGAGAGCAGGAGATTTTAAGTCTGGTGCGCTGCGCCTGGGCGGGAAGTCAGAAATACGGCGTCCTTACCTGGTCCGGGGACATCTATTCCTCTTTCCGCTCCATGCGGGAACAGCTTCAGGCAGGGCTTTCCATGAGCATGGCGGGAATCCCCTGGTGGACCTCGGATATTGGCGGCTTCTTAGGGGGGAACATTCAGGACCCGGACTTTCAGGAGCTTTTGGTCCGCTGGTTTGCCTGGGGGGCTTTCTGTCCTGTGTTCCGTATGCACGGAGAGCGTTCGCCCTGGCATGAGAGAGAGCAGGAATTCAGAAACGGTGTGCGCCAGCTGACCAGCGGCCAGGACAATGAGGTCTGGAGCTTTGGGGAAGAAAATTATCAGATTTTAACCAAATATCTGTTTGTCAGGGAGAGGCTGAGGCCGTATCTAAGAGACTGTATGAGAGCGGCCAGCTTAAGCGGCGCGCCGGTGATGCGGCCCCTGTTCTACGATTTCCCGGAGGATAAGGCCTGCTGGAGCGTGGAGGATTCTTATATGCTGGGACCGGATCTCCTTGTTTCCCCCGTGATGGAGGCAGGGGCCCTGGAACGGGAAATATATCTGCCTGCGGGGGCGGACTGGACGGATGCTTATACCAAAAAGGTCTATAAAGGGGGACAAAGGGTGACGGTGCCTGCGCCTTTGGATGTTATTCCGGTGATGATCCGGGCCGGCCGGGATCTGCCCGTCTATGAATGACGGTTTGGGTAGCTGTTTATGGGGAGATTGAAAAGATTCTTCGCAAATATACGTCTGCGGGAGCGAATGTTTTTGTTTTATCTGATCGGAGGCGTGCTTCCCATGCTGTTGGCGGATGTGTATATGTACACGTCTGTCCGCAGTGTGATGATTGAGCAGGAGAAGGAGGCGTTAAGGGATGAGCTTTCCAGAATCGCGGATTCCGTCAGTGAGAGCATCGGGGTGATAGAGGATATTTCAAAGCGTCTGTACTTTGATGAAAGCATCGAACATATTGCCTTTACCAGCTATGAAAGCTATGAAGAGGTGCTGGAGGATTACCGTAATTATGATACCATTGCCAACTATCTGAGATATTATTATCAGGAGATAGCCAGCATAACCATTTATACCTATAATTCCACGCTTTCCAATAATGAATATTTTGTTTATGCGGATGCCGAGGTGAAGAAGGATCCGGGATATACGGAAACCTTAAGGCGGGAAGGAGGGTCATACTGGTCTTATGACGAGGATACCATAACCGGAAAAAGAAGTCTGAAGCTTTCCCGCGTGCTGTATACGGCGGAAATGGAGAGAATGGGCGTGGTGGTGATCGAGATGCAGAATAAGCGCACCGAGCTTCCCATCACCGAGCGGGAAGAAATTACCCTGTTTGTCTATAATAATACCACGGTGCTTCACAGCAATACCGAAGATGCGGATTATGAGGAAATACTGGAACTGCTCGCGGAAAATGACAGCGATTCCTTTTCCGATCAGGTGACCTGGCAGGGGGCGGATTATCTGCTTTCCTTTGTGAAGATCAAACCGCCCTACTGCGAGGATTTTTATACTGTCGTCAGTCTGCGGCCCTACAGAGAAATTGCGGCGCTGGCTGCCGCTACGGCTTTGGGAAATCTTGTTCCCATGTTTTTGTGTATTGCCGTGGCGATGGGATTGATCATGATCTTTTCCAATTCCTTCAGTGCAAGGGTAAATGTGTTTAAGGACGAAATGCACAGGGCCGCTGCCGGGGATTTCCATATAGCCGCCGCTTTGGAGGGCAAGGATGAGATTGCGGAGCTGCAGAAGGACTTAAACTCCATGATTCTGGATATACAGGGGCTGATGGACAGGGTAGTACAGGAGCAGGTACAAAAGGAACAGCTGAACACCCGCCAGAAGGAGGTGGAGTTTAAGATGCTGGCCAGCCAGATCAATCCTCACTTCCTGTATAATACCCTGGAGACCATCCGTATGCAGGCAAGGGTCAGTGGGCAGCCGGAGATCGAAGAGCTGGCAAAGATGCTGGCGAAGATCATGCGCAGGAATATTCAGGCTACAGACAGCCTGCAATCCCTGAAATCGGAGCTGCAGCTGGTGGAATATTATTTGAAAATACAGGATTACCGTTTCCATGACAGAATCCATTATGAGATTCTGGTGAAGGAGCAGATCGGCACGGAGGAGCTGAAGATTATGCCGCTGCTGATTCAGCCCTTTGTGGAAAACGCATATGTTCACGGGCTGGAAGCAAAGGAGAACGGCGGTATGATCCGCATTCAGGCGGAGGAAAGAAGTCATCTCTGGATCACCGTGGAGGATAACGGCTGCGGTATGGATGAGGCCAAGCTTAAGGAGGTTCGGCATACGCTGGACGATTTCGAGACGCTGGATCGGACCCACATCGGTATCTGCAACGTGAATCAGAGAATCCGGTTAAAATACGGGGGCAATTATGGCGTCACCATAGAGAGCGCGGCCGGAAAAGGCACCATTGTGACGATTAAATTACCGGTTATAACTTAATAAATATAAAACAAGCTCAAAAGCAGGCTGATTTTAGCCTGCTTTTTTGTGCATATTTGTGGGAATGTCGAATTTTTAAAGTAAATATGTAAAATTTCTAAGGTTTTTATTAACAAATAAATATCTTAAACTTTTCCTGTAAAGAAAACAGTCC